>JBARVK010000249.1:0-7516 GCA_049646225.1 Nodosilinea sp. | reverse complement strand
GCTATAAGGCACTTTGATAAACGTTCTGCTAGTCGGGCGAATGGGATAGTTGTTTTGATCGGTAGTCCAATTTTGACGCAGCCCCTCTACCTCATAAAGAAAAATGCGATTGCCGGAGGGGGAGGTGGTTTGACTGCCAAAGGCGTTTTGAGCGAGCATAGGAAACTCTCCTGGTCGTTGCGAGATCTCGAATACGGCGATTTAACTACGGTACTTCTACGGCGACAGGCGCACCGTTGAGGATGCGCCTGTCGCTGTCTAAGTTAGAGGCTAGCAGCGGTAACGCTAGTTACCCTGCCACCCATGGCGTGAATCTGCTGCAGCTTGGCCGACAGCTTCTCATAGGGCACCAGGTAGGAGGTGTTGATCCGCCGTACCTTGGGGTAGCGAGGCAGGTTAGCCCCCATGACTTCAATGCGGTAGACCTTACCAGCGTTTTGACCGTAGGGGGTCGACCCGCCCAACGCCTGGTTGGGGGTCGACAGCTTGTTGGCCTGGGATGACCAGCCAGCAGCGGCACTGGTCGGCACAATCACCGATGACGAGGTGTTGCGGCCCAGTTCGCCAGCCAGCCGAGACTTTTTACCGCCTGCCTGGGAGGTATCGCTGGTCGCGTAGCCCCGGTACATTTGGAACATGCGGGTAAAGCCTACCGAACGCTGCCCAGCTTGGTAGACGAAGCTGCGGTAGTAGGGCACCACGTTGTCGCCAAAGTTGGCCTGGTACTCTTCACTGTCAATGAAAGAATCAACGTCGGCGTCGTAGCCCTGAGTCTCGTAGCGATCGAGGTGCTCAACGACTTCAGACTCGTCGTAGACGGCGCGGCCTAGCAGATGCTTGGTATGCAGCTCGATCACGCGGGTTTGAAAATTGCCGTAGAAGAACTTTTCTTTATACAGCTCAGACTTGGCCACGGCCCGCACAAAGTCGCGCACGCTGATGTAGCCATTTTTCAGCAATGACTCGGCCCCGACTAAGCGCTCAGATTTCATCAGGTAGTCGTTACCCAACAGCTGGCGATATACCGCCCGAATCACGAGTTCGGCGTCGTCGGGAGACCAATTAGCGCGTAGCTCTACGGGCGAGCTTTCATCGTAGGCAGCGGTTCCCAGCCGGGATGCTGCTGTTGTAATAGGCACAGGAATATCCTCCTTATCAACACAGTCTTATCAACACGGTGAGCGTGAACTCACTCAACGCAGCAGAATACAAAAAATGGCAGAGTACCCCAAGCAACCTCACCTAAAGCCGAGACGATCGCAGCGCTAAGCCACTGCCACCCCTGCCCCAGTAAGATTGCCATCGCAGCCTTGCCAAGCAAGACCAAGCACTCTGCCCGAGAGGTATTAAAGCCGCAACCTAAGCCAGGTCGACTTTAGTTACCCGACCGCCAGTGCGGTTAACTTGCTGAAGCTTGCGAGATAACTGCTCATAGGGCACCAAAAACTCGGTGCAGATGCGGCGCACCTGGGGTCTGCCCGCTACAGCAGACTGGTTGACCCGCACCCGATAGAGCTTCTCGCGATCGCCCCCAGATCCACCGACAATGGCGGCTCCGGTAGCGCCGCTGCCCACGGGCGAGGCAGAATTTTTAGCAATTTCAGATACTAACTTGGATCGCGTGCCGCCTTGGGTGCGATCGCTAGTACCATAGCCCCGATAGAGCTGAAAGAAGCGGGTAAACCCGACCGTCTTTTGGCTTCGCTGAGTCAGGTGACCGCGATAGCTGGGCACCACATTGTCCCCAAAGTTGTCGCGGTACTCTTGGGAATCAAAGTAGGAGTTGATTTCCGCTGCGTAGCCGTAAGTGTTGTAGAGGTCGGTATGAAAGGCGATTTCGTCCTGGCCGTAGGGCGCCCGACCCAGCAGGTTTTTGTAGTTCAGCTCGATAAATCGATTTTGCGGACCACTCAGGAAAAACTTATCCCGATATAGATCCGATAGGGCCAGAGCCCGCACAAAATCACGAACTGAAATATCTCCCTGCCGGAGCAACGATTCGGCGCTGGTGTTGCGCTCGCTGGCCATAATGTACTGATTACCAAAGACCTGACGGTAAGCCGCACGAATGACGGCTTCCACATCGCCTTCAGCCCAGTTGGGCCGCAGCTCAACCCGCATCGACTCGTTGTAGGGCGAAACGCCAAGGCGTCCCGCTGCAGTGGTTACTGCCATGGTTGCCTCCTTGAGCGTATATAGATACAACAATGCCCGGAGCAACAAACAATCGCTAACAAGTCGCTAACAACTGTCTGCCCCTCCGGGCAAATGGCCAACCTAGCTTAGAGCGTTGATGGCGTAGTCGATGTAGGAGTTGGCTTCAACGGCACCGTCGCCAGACAGACCGTGGTTAGCTTTGACGTACTTCAGAGCTTCCACGTACCAGCTAGGAGACAGTTCGAAGGTGCTGTTGATTTCGTCCAGGCCAGCCACCAGGTACTCATCCATGGGGCCAGTACCGCCAGCGATCAGGCAGTAGGTGACCATCCGCAGGTAGTAGCCGATGTCACGGGCGCACTTGGACTTGCCGCGCTCGTCAGCAGCGTAGTTAGGCCCCTGCATTTGGGTGGTGTAGGGGAACTTGTTGTAAACGGCTTGAGCAGCACCGCTGACCAGAGAATCAGACTTGGTGGTCAAAGCTTTAGCAGCTTCTAGGCCAGACTGAGCCTGACGGAAACGGCCAAAGGCAGTCTGCATTTCGGTGCTGCTCAGGAAGCGGCCCTGGGAATCAGCAGCAGCTACAGCTTCGGTCAAAGGGGTTTTCATAGCTTTAAGGTTCTCCTTACAGTGGTCTTCACAGCAAATGAACGGAATGAGTGGCGTTGCGCTATTGACCCGTGGTCAAAGGGCGCAAACCGATGAAGTGCTTGGTTAAACCTAAGCAACTGCAGCTGCAGCCAGGTCAAAGTAGCTGCCGATTTCGGAAACGAGGGAGCTGCAATCACCTTGGGTGATGTTGCTGGTGTCGTTAACGATACCGATAGCGGCGGCTTTCATCTTTTCAACGCCAGCGGCCACAGAAGCGCCGGGGGTGCCCAGAGCAACGTAGGTCTCGCGCAGGCCGTTCAGGCAGCGATCGTTGAGAACGCTAGCATCGCCAGAGAAGATAGCGTAGGTAACGTAGCGCAGGATGATTTCCATGTCGCGGAGGCAAGCAGCCATGCGACGGTTGGTGTAGGCGTTACCACCGGGAGCGATTAGCTGAGGTTGCTCGGCGAACAGAGCGCGAGCAGCGTCAGACACGATCTTGGAAGAGTTGCTGGTGATGCGGTTGACAGAGTCCATGCGCTTGTTGCTGTCGGCAACCATGCGCTGCAGAGCATCAATCTGATCGGTGGAGAGGAAGTCGCCTCGGGCGTCAGCTTGGGAAACGACTTTAGTGAATGCGTCAAACATCGACTCAAATCTCCTAATATTTTTGTCGCTGAGTTTGCTTGAAAATGGTCAAAATGACCGAGTTAATCATTAGTTCAGCCGGAGCTGCCTAACCAATCTATAGGAAGGATCTTAAAGACCAGCGTGCTCGGTTTTCTCATCTAGTTTACATTTCTTCAAGCTTGTTCAAGCTTCTACACAATCGGCTCGATAGGCTTGATAGAAAGGCTGATAAGAAGGACAAGAAGCGAGTCTGTAAGAGATTCGCAACATTCCTTGAAACCGTTGCCTGAATTGGCTTTTGCTAATTCAATTAACCCTCCAGAAATGTTTATACACCGCCAGTAGGTCTTTATCTTTTACAAGTTATTAAGGAAAAGCGATCTTAGCAAAAGTGGTAAGGCGAAAGAATCAAGTTACCACGGGCTTTCTAGCTAGTTTTCGCAGCCAAAAAGCCTTCTCAGTTGGTGTAATATTCCGTAACAATTTGTCAAAGCTGATCTGGAGAGCCAAGGTGCCGAATATGGCGGTGGCCGGACGCTCAATCCTAATTCTGGCCGCATTTTGGGGCGATCGCCCCAGTTGCAGCAGTCACTCTGAGGATTTGGCTACGCTGACTTCAGGGACAGCGCTATGATCCATAGAGGTCAGTGCGACTCAGTGTTTGCCGTGCTGAGCTGCTACATTTCTGAGAACGCTTGTAAGTAAACAGAACCTTGCCCCATGGACGTAATGGACTTTTTCCGCATGAGTGCGGGCCAGTGGAATTCCCAGCGCACAACTCACCACCTGCCCTTTCGCCGGGCTGAACTGGGGGGTTCGACGATTTCGGTCGAGCCCCTAGACGTGGGGCACCCCAGCGTAGTCGAAATATGCCAGCTCCACGACGTTGACCCAGCCCTGGCGGTGGGCGGAGCCTACGTAACCTGGCACGGAGCCATGGCCTGGGATAAAGATGACGAAAACCACGAGGGCAATACGGTGTTTGCTCTCGTGCCCGACGCCGATGACCCCAGCCGCGGACAGCTCCTGCGCGAGCGGGGCTACGCTGAAATTGTGCCCGTCATTGGTCGCTACGAAATTGACGGCGAGGGCGGCCTGCTGCTGATTACCGAGTACGAAACCATGAGCTCGGTCGAGCGGTTTTGGTTTGCCAATCCCAACCTGCGGCTGCGTACCAGCGTCGTGAAGCGGTTTGGCGGCTTTAGTACGGCGTCGTTTTGCGCCGAGTCGCGTCTAGATACGCCTGCCACCGATGCTGAAGACACCCAGGGGCAGACCCTAGCCCCGGTGTCGGCCTTTGGTTGGTAAGCGCAAGACAATTGTTTTTATGTAGAGCTCTCCCCTGGCCTGTCAGAGGAGGGCTTTACATTAATGGGCTGCGGTACAGACCCAGAGGGTGATTGCCCCAGACCCGTGGGCCTGCCCCTTGAGCATTCACCTGATCCTAAATCCTGCTTGGCTACCCTCGATTTCACTGGGCGAATGCCATGCGCCCCTACGCTTCACCAAACCCACTTCCCTAAGCAAAAACGAACCTGCCTCCCGCTCCCCCGACTCCCTAACGTCCCAGCCATCGATCGCAAGACCAATTCTGAAGAAACATGACTGTTTGTTACTCTACCTGTCGAAATAAGAACCTCTGATCCCCATTTCTCGTAGGCTAGGCCTTAGCTGTTTTTGACCCGATCGCAATCAAAACTCAAGCATAGCTAAGGGTCTATAAACATCCCTGAAAGTTATCAATTTAGTTTAACGCCAGGGTTTAATTAAAGCCAACTTATTTTGCGCGTGGAGGAAATACCGTTGTGACTTTGCCGCTTTTAACCTATGCTCCCAGCAGCCAGAACCAGCGTGTAAAAGGCTATGAGGTGCCTGGAGACGAACAGTCTGGAATTTTTACGCTGGAGCAAAACCACGATAAAGACGATGTAGATGCCTTGGTGACGGCGGCCTATCGGCAAATTTTTCATGAGCAGCAGATGCTGAAAAGCAATCGCCAAACGCTGCTGGAATCACAGCTGCGGGGTGGCCTAATTTCGGTCAAAGATTTCGTGCGGGGGCTGGCGACTTCAAGCGCTTTTCGCACCTGGAACTATGAGGTCAACAACAACTATCGCTTTGTAGAGCTGTGTGTGCAGCGGCTGCTCGGTCGCAACGTTTACGACGATAAAGAAACCTTGGCCTGGTCGATTGTGCTGGCAACCAAAGGAGTTGAGGGCCTGGTCGATGCGATCATGGGCAGTGAAGAGTATGTGACCAATTTTGGCGATCGCACGGTACCGTACCAGCGGCGGCGGGTGCTGCCCCAGCGATCGCAGGGTGATTTGCCCTTTGAGCGCACCCCCCGCTACACCCGCGACCACCTAGCCACGCTAGAGTCCTTAGGCTACGATTTTTCGAGCGATCGCCGTATTGACCAGGGCGACTGGATCGAAACCCCCGACGGCGTGCGCAAGGCAGCCGGGGCGATAACCGCTGGCCTAGCCATTTTCCTCAGCCTGATAGCGGTAGCCGTGGTGCTGTCGTGGTTCGGCTGGATCACAATTTGATCGCTGGGGTAGGACGACTTCCCCGGTTGAACTGATGCAACGTTTGCCTGCGCCTGTAAGGTTGCCCTCCGATACCGTCGGGGGGCTTTTTTAGGTGACAAGCCAGTCATTTCCCAAGGGCTATCAACCGGACTTCATAATCATACGAAATCCGATTTGATAAGCCCCGATTCATAATCAGGAACCTCGTAGGGGCGTATCATGCTACGCCCCTACAAACCGGGGGCATGCAGTTAGGATTCGGTATCAGAGCCTAGGGAACAGTCCATCCCTGTAGCTTTAGTCGATGGAAAGCAGGGTCTTTTGTAGATTGGCTACATCAGCGGTGGAACCGTTAGACCTTTGAGGGTCTTTGCCTCGCTGGGCAATTCTTTGCCCTGTACCAGCACCACAAAATTGCCCAGGCCCATCGGGTTAATCAACTGGTGAAGCTGGTCGCGCCGTTGAATAGCAAGGTTGACAGTGGCAGGGTCACTGGCCTGAATCTGCCCCAGGGCGGCGAGGCGATCGCCCAGGCCCAGCGCCATCAAAAACATGCCCTGCTGGGTCGCCCCCAGGGTTTCTAGGCCGCACTGTTCCCCCTGGCGTTCCAGGGCGGTGAAATTGACGTGGGCGGTAATGTCTTGGTGACCCAGGTGACTGTAGGGATTGTCGTGGTGAGCATGCTGGTAGTAACACTGTAGGGTGCCCTGGTTACGGGCGCGGCTGTAGTAGCGGCTGGCGGGGTAGCCGTAGTCAACGGTGAGCAAGTAGCCGCGACGGAGTTTAGCCGCGACGGTGGTTATCCAATCTAGCGCCGCCAGGTGTACCTCGCTGCGGTAGCCCAGAGCATACTGAGGATCGGCTAAGTCAATGCCGACCCCGGCAAAGTAGTTGGCGAGGCGTGGCGTGGACGGACGGTCTACCACCTCTTTCAACGTGAATTCTGCGCCGTCAGCCAGGGTCACATAGACCTCCTGCAGACCCAATTCTGTGACCACTACCTGGTGAACGGGCAGAGCATCTACCAGTTCGTTCGAGAAAAAACAGCCGGTGATGCTGCCGTTGGGAATGTCTTCTAAATTTAGCCAGCTAACTTTGCCAGCCCACAGTGAAAGACGCTGCTCTTGGGCGGCTCGCAGCTGGTCAGATTTCTCGACAATTTGGTAGCTCAGGGCCGCAAAGCAGTCAGGGAAGTGGTTTTGTAGAGCACTCAGCACATCGACCGCCACCAGACCCTGACCCGCTCCCATTTCTACGAAGGTGAAAGGACTGGGATGACCGAGGTGCGACCACATTTCGGCAAACTGGATGGCCAACAGTTCGCCAAAGTCGTGGCCCAAGTGGGCGGAGGTAACGTAGTCGCCGTCAAACCCAAGAATGGCCTCTTTACTGCTGTAGTAGCCGCCCTGAGGATGATAGAGGGCCACCTCCATAAATTCGGCAAAGGTGATGCGCTGGCTGGGCGACTGGTGAATACGATCGCGCAGAACGCTCTGTAACTCAAGATTGTGGGGCATTGGGGCAGCGTAAATGGGTGATGGGGTGGATGGGGCCAGTGTCACTGGTTGGGATAAGAATCGTGGCCTTGCCCATCGCTAGGATATCTC
>JBARVK010000248.1:0-4797 GCA_049646225.1 Nodosilinea sp. | reverse complement strand
GTCAGCCCGGCTGGGTGACCCAGCGCCAGCTCGGACGACGGCGGCGCCATAAAGCCAAACTCAAACCACGGAATGGCCAGCAAGCCCTGGCGGTGAGCCTGATTAATCACGTCGGCCAGAATGTCTTGCCCGGCAGCGCCCCGGTGAATGTAGGGTATTCCGGCTTGCTGGGCAACCGTGCTGGGGTAGAGGGCATAGCCCGAATTCCAGACTACGGGGTAAACCGTATTGAAGTTGAGCTGAGACAGCTCGGCCATGGCGCTCTGCACCCGAGACGAATCCCGCAGGATGGTCATATCGTTGGTGGTCAGCCATACTCCCCGAATGTTCTGAAAGCTCTGAGGAATCGGCGCATTCTCCGCTGGCTCTGCCCCCCAGGGCACCACCGATGGCGGCAGCAATGCGATCGCAGGCTCACCCAGCATCATCACTGCCAGCAGCGCGGCACAGAACAGCAGAATCCGGTGTTTTAGTTTGCGTTTGAGCTGAGACGTCATAAGGGGAAGAGCTACTGGCTGTTGGGTTGGCTTTGGCTGTTGGACGCGATCGCCTTGATCCCGTCATGCTACTCAAGACATATTCCTATGCTCAAAATCCGGACGATTGATCAATTCCGAAAGTTGCACCATCGATAGTAACAGCAGGTTCGACGCTAGACGTAGTGAGTTTTCGTTGTGCGCCTGGCGTCTCTAAGTCTGCTGGCAAGGCCTATTACTCGGCGAACATCGCAGCCAGGGTTTCTAGCACCAGGCTTTGCTCGTCGGGGCTGATCTGTCCCAGAGGCTTAATCAGGCGAGTTTTGTCCACGGTGCCAGCTGGTCGAGCACGATGCGCCGCTGCTTGTACCCAGGGCGTCTGAGCTGAGAGAGGTCGATATTTAGCCAGTTAGAAAACTGAACCTCTGGCTCGCTGTAGCCAGGTGAGAGGTTGTTCTAATGGGATGAAACGAAAGGACAAGCCTGAATCAATTGTCTCTTCTGGGCCAATCACTTCTGGCTAACATCAGAGGCTTTATGGCGCAGTCCCCAGAGTTTAGGTCCGATCGCCGGTTCGGTCGATACATCTCATCATGATGACTTGGAGAATAGTTATGGTCCCTTGGCAGCGAACGGTAGGCATCAGTTTAGGGTTAGTCGTAGCCAGTAGTCTGTGGACTGGAGCCCGGGCTGACTCCACCCAGGAAACCGTAGAAACGGTTCCCTTAATTCAAGTAGACGATACGCAACTTAACGAAAGTCAGGTCGGCCCTGCCATTGATGATCTGACGGCCACTGAGCTGCCGACGGAGACAATGGTTCTCTCACCAGAAACCGGAGTAACCCCTGCTATCTCACCAAAAACCGAAGCAACCTCTACTGCCGCTGAAGCACTAGCGGTCGAAGTGACTCCGGTACCCACTGACGTTTTGGCTAACCTGTCCCAGGCGCAACTTGAGGCGATCGCCGCCATTATTTCAACTGTCGCTACCGCCCCAGCCAGTACTGGCCCCGTGGCCAACCTGCCCGCCGAGGTGTTGGCCCGTCTCGATCGGCTACCGGGCCTAGAGCAGCCGGTTGGCCGCCGACGCTGGTTGCCCACCAGTCTCGTCAGACGGCTGCGCCTTCCCCAAGCGATCGCATCCCTGGTCAGGCAGCCTAGAAACACGGCCCTGGTGATGCTGGGCAATCACATCGTCGTCGTTAACCCCCTAACAGGCGCTGTGTTGGGAGCGGTGCGGTCAGTTCTGTAACGACGAGTGAGCCGCCATTGCCCTGCGGGGAGTCGCCCCTTGATAAATGAGTATACTTGAACTATATTGCCGATAGGGCTATGCTATCTCCCCCGGCTTTCGCTGCCTGTGGGAGCCAGGGGAAGTAGGATGGCCAGGATTTGGAACACCTATTCCTTCTACGGGTGAAGGGCGATGAGTGACGAAAATCCCAGTATTCTCTCCCACATTTCCGTGGGCACGAACGACTTCGACCGGGCCGTAGCCTTCTATGACCGCGTCTTGGCGACCCTCGGTTGCCAGCGCCTGATGGAGCACCCAGGGGCCGTTGCCTACGGCAAAGTCTATCCCGAGTTTTGGGTGCAGTTGCCGTTTGACGATCGGCCTGCCACCGTCGGCAACGGCACCCACGTAGGGTTTGTGGCACCGACAAAAGAGGCGGTTCATGCTTTCTATGAGGCCGCGATCGCTGCTGGAGCCCAACCCGACGGTCCCCCTGGCCCCCGCCCTGACTACGGCGAACCCTACTACGGCTGCTTTGTGCGCGACCTAGATGGCCATAAAATCGAAGCATCCTACTGGGATATGGCGCTGATTCAGGCGCTGTACATGGATGCTGAGAAACCCGATTAACGAGTAATGGGTCTAAAGGCCAGATTAAAAGGGAACAGCCCTGCCATCAACCGACCTCAGTCAGCAGTTTGATCGCCATCGCGAAGCAGACCACGGTTACCACGGGCCTAATCAACGATGCACCCCGCACAAAAACCAGCCTGGCCCCCAAAGAGGCCCCCAGCAGTTGCCCAGCCAGCATCGCCAGGCCAACGCCCCAGTAAATCGTGCCAAACAGCAAAAAATAAAGCAGCGCCGCAACATTGCTGGTGAAATTGAGCAGCTTAGTGTGAGCCGTCGCTTTGGTCAGGTTGTAGCCGCACAGCCCCACAAAGGCGACGGCCATAAACATACCTGTGCCGGGGCCAAAAAAACCATCATAGAAACCAAGCAGCGGTGCCACCAATCCACCGAAGGCTTTAGGGCCCATGCGCCGATGGCTGTCCACTGCTCCTAGCTTGGGCGAGAGGGCAAAATAGCTGCCCATCAAAATCAGCAAAAACGGAATTATCCTGGCCAGGGCGGAGGCATCCAGGGTAAGAATGAGCCAGCTACCTACGACTGAGCCTAAAAAGGTCATCCCGATCGCAAAGGCATTGTCTTGGAGACGTACTGACCCCCGTCTTAAAAAATACAGTGAGGCGGTCGACGAGCCACCGGTACCCTGAAGCTTGTTAGTGGCTAACGCCGCTGCCGGTGGTACCCCCACCATGAGCATCGTGGGCAGGGTGATCAAACCACCGCCGCCGGCAATGGTATCGACGCACCCGGCGATCGCCGCTACTCCAAAGAGCGCAGCAATATCTACAATCCCCAAATTCATTCAACCTAAACCCTGGCACTGAGATCACCGAGTACTCTGAGCGTTGAGGGCTAGGCCTCAAGTCGTGACCGGCTCTTTGAACTCAAACTTAAGCTTGGCTCGTTTAAACGGTTCAGGAATTTCCACCGGGTACTGGCCGGTAAAACAGGCTGAGCAGAAGCTGTCAGGGTCTTGGTAGGTGGTCTGCAACATTCCTTCCCAACTCAGGTAGGCCAGCGAATCGACGTTGATCTGCTCAGCAATCTCCTCTAGAGATTTGGTGGCCGCAATCAGCTGATCTTGACTGTCGGTATCAATGCCGTAAAAGCAGGGGTGGGTGACCGGTGGCGACGAAATCCGCATGTGGACCTCAACGGCCCCGGCATCGCGCAGCGCCTGCACAATCTTGCGGCTGGTGGTGCCGCGCACGATCGAGTCGTCTACGATCAGCACCCGTTTGCCCTCCAGCACATCTTTAAGGGGGTTGAGCTTCATGCGAATGCCCACCTCCCGCATCGACTGGGTGGGTTGAATAAACGTGCGCCCCACGTAGCGGTTTTTGATCAGCCCTTCGGCGTAGGGAATTTTGGACTGCTGCGAAAAGCCGATCGCGGCAGGCACGCCAGAATCGGGCACCGCCATAATCAGATCGACATCAGCGGGAGATTCTTTGGCAAGCTGGTGGCCCAGACGACGACGGTAGCTATAGAGGCTTTCGCCGTTGACAATGCTGTCAGGTCGCGAGAAGTAGATCATCTCGAAGACGCAGAGCTTGCGCTGGGTCGCCTCGGCCCACTTATGAGAGATCAACCCCTCGGGGGTAATCCACACCAGCTCGCCTGGCTCAATGTCGCGCACGTACTTGGCCCCGATAATGTCGAGGGCACAGGTTTCTGAGGCCAGCACGTAGTGGGCGGGCTGACCCACCTCAGGAATTTCGTGGTCGAGTACGCCCAGTACCAGTGGCCGAATACCCTGCTGATCGCGGGCACCCATGAGGCCGTTGGGGGTACCAATCACCAGGCTAAACGCTCCGTAGCAGCGCTTAAAGGCGGTTTCCGCCGCTGAGACCCAGTCGGCCCCGTCGTTAACAGCCTCAGCCAGGGCAAAGGCAATCATTTCTGAATCGGTGGTCGTGATGAGGTCGTGATTGCGTTCGAGCAGTTCTTCGCGTAGGTCGGCAGCATTGACCAGGTTGCCGTTGTGGGCCAAAGCCAGATCGCCCAAGCGTGAAGGGATCACAGCGGGCTGGGCATTGCACACGTGGCTAGAACCAGTGGTCGAGTAGCGGGTGTGCCCCACCGCAATGTGGCCCGTCAGGCTCTTTAAAATGTGATCGTCAAACACCTGCGACACTAAGCCCATGTGCTTGTAGCAGTGGCTGCCCGAAGCGTTGAAGGTGGCAATACCCGCCGACTCCTGACCTCGGTGCTGAAGGGCAAATAGACCAAAGTAGGCCAGTCGAGCCACTTCTTCGTCGGGAGCGTACAGGCCAAAGATGCCGCAGGCTTCTTCAGGTTTATCAGGGCGATCGGGGTGCGACTCGAAAGACGGGTCGAGGGAAGCGTTAGAAGGGAACGTCATGGGTGGTGCAGGGTGGCTTTAGGAACGCAATGGCAAAGGAGCAGAACGTCTCAACACAATTGGCTGCCGCATTTTGCCCTCAATGCGAGCC
>JBARVK010000247.1:0-3685 GCA_049646225.1 Nodosilinea sp. | reverse complement strand
GCATTGGCGGGTTGGCCATGGGCATTCGCCTACAGAGCCTGGGATTCGATACCACCATTGTCGAGGCGCTAGATGCCCCCGGCGGGCGGGCCTACGTGCGCCGCGAGCAGGGCTTTACCTTCGACATGGGGCCAACGGTGATTACGGTGCCCCACTTCATTGAAGAGCTGTTTTCCCTGGAGCGCGATCGCGCCGACCTGACTTCCGACGACTTTCCCTCCACCATCGTCGATGAGAATAAGCGGATCAAAGAGGGGGTCTCCGGCGGTCCCAACACCAGCCGCTACGTGCAGATCGTACCGATTTTGCCCTTCTACCGCATTTACTTTGACGACGGCACCTTCTTTGACTACGACGGCGACGAAGCCCACACCCACGAGCAAATTCTGGCCCTGGGCGAACCCGGCGACCTGGAGGGCTACCAACGCTTCCACGAGCAGGCTCGCTCGATCTTTGAGCGGGGCTTTTTAGAGCTGGGCTACACCCACTTTGGCGATGTGGGCACCATGCTCAAGGTCGCCCCCGATCTGCTCAAGCTAGATGCCGTGCGCAACCTGTTTCGCTTCAGCAGCCGCTACTTCAAGAGCGACAAGCTGCGCCAGGTGTTTACCTTCGAGCCGCTGCTGGTGGGCGGCAACCCCCTGTCGGTGCCCGCCATTTACGCCATGATTCACTTTGTCGAAAAGACCTGGGGCATTCACTTTGCCATGGGCGGCACTGGGGCGCTGGTGCAGGGCTTTGTGAAAAAGTTTGAGGATCTGGGCGGCACTGTCAAATACAACGCTCCGGTGACCAAAATTAACGTCAGCCGCCAGGGCGGCAAGAAGGTGACCACAGGGGTCACCCTGGGCGACGGCCTGACCATGGAGGCCGATGCGGTGGTTTCTAACGCCGACTGGGCCACCACCTACGGCAAACTGATTGAGCCTCAGTACCGATTCTGGAACAGCGACCTGCGGGTAAAGCTGAGCCAGCAGTCGATGTCGGTGTTTGTGATCTACTTTGGCTTTAAGGCCGACGGCCATGAATCTGACAAACTCAGCCACCACACCATCATCCTTGGCCCTCGCTACGAGGAACTGCTGAAAGATATCTTTGGCCGCAAGGTTCTGCCTAAAGATTTCTCCCAGTACCTGCATCTACCCACCCTCACCGACCCGTCGCTGGCCCCTCCGGGACATCACGCCGCCTACACCCTGGTGCCCATGCCCAACAACAAGTCGGGCCTGGACTGGAGCGAGGTGGGCGATCGCCTGCGCGATATCGTCTTTGACTTCCTCGAAGAGCGCGGCTACCTGCCCAACCTGCGCGATCGCCTGGTGTGCCACAGCTACATCACCCCCGACTACTTTGAAAATACCCTCGACGCCTACGCGGGCAATGCCTTTGGCCTAGAGCCCCTGCTGGTACAGTCGGCCTTTTTCCGCCCCCACAACCGCAGCGAAGACATCGAGGGGCTGTACCTGGTGGGCGCTGGCACCCAGCCCGGTGCCGGCACCCCCAGCGTGATGATGTCGGCTAAAATGACCGCTCGCCTGGTGGCCGAAGACTATGGGGTCGAGGATGCGATCGTCAGCGGTAAGGCCAGCTCTGAGCTCAGCCCCCAACCGGCGTAGGGGGATATCGCTAGGGGCTGTCATCCATGGCTGCTGATAGCCCCAGACTCGACCGTAACGGTCGGGTATTGCGATGCTGTTCTGGCCAGGCTTTTAGACAGAATTGATGGCACGCCCTAGGGCAATGCGCCATTTCGAGGTTAGTTTTACGGCAAGGCGTATCAAGCTGGAGCACTCGGGCTCACCTAGCAAGGTGAGCCTTGCAAAAAGCAAAACGGTCCGTGGCTGAGATCACATCTATGTCCGATCGCGTCAAGCTGTTTAGTCTGCTGTGGCTGCTGGGGTTGCCCGGTGTACTGTCTCTGGTAGTGTTGCCGCTGCCGGTCGAGGTCGGTGCCACCGTCTACTGGGTTAAGGCACTGGTGCTGGTGCAGCCGACAATTTTGCTCTCCCTGGCGGTGCTGGCGGGGGTGCAGTTCGCCCAGCGAGTGGGGCTGTCGGCTCCGGTGGCTGAGGCGGTGGTGCAGAGGCAATCGTGGCGCCAGGCGATCGCCCCGCAACTCCTGCCGGGTCTCATCGGAGGACTGGCGAGCGGTGGAGCATTAGTGGCGATCGCGGCCCTGGCTCAACCCTGGCTACCCCCCGCCTACCTGGCCGCCGAGTCGCCTCCGGCCCTGGTGCGCTTCCTCTACGGCGGCATTACCGAAGAAATCTTGATGCGCTGGGGGCTGATGACCCTGCTGCTGTGGCTGGGCTGGCGATTGGGTCAGGGTCGCCAGGGAATGCCCGCCAAGGGCTGGGTCGCCGGGGCAATCGGCCTATCGGCGCTGTTGTTTGGGCTGGCCCATTTGCCCTACGCGATCGCCCTAGGGCTGCCCCTGTCGCCGCTGCTCGTGGGCTATCTGCTGCTGCAAAACGGTCTGTTTGCTCTGGTGGCGGGCTATCTGTACTGGCAATACGGCCTGGAGAGCGCGATGGTCGCCCATTTAGTGGTGCACGCTCTGGCCCTGCTCTACTAACGGCGTCGGCCTCCAGTCCAGACTCAGGTAAACGATCCCCCATTGAACCAGACGAGCCAGACTAGGGCTAGGCCACCGATGACGACATTGAGCAGCGGCAGCGCAAGCAAACCGCAGACCCAATGGTAGCGATAGGGGAGATGAGCCAAAGCAGGCAGGGCAAAGACCAGCCAGCCAGCCAGCACCGCCAAAATGCACACCACTGGAAAGGTGGCCACGCTCAGGGCAAGCGCAACCGTGGCCGGGTTTTCTAAAGACCCAGGCGCATCAAACATCATCGGCGACATGAGCGCCGGCATCAGCCCAATGACGGCGGCTGCGGTCCAGATAACCGTGACGACCCAGAGAACTATCAGCATAGATAGGCCACGGTTACCCCGGTGCCGCCGTCGGCCTGGGCAGCAGGCTCAAACCGCTGCACCTGGGGATGGCGCTTGAGGTACTCGTGCACCCCGGCTTTGAGCTTGCCGGTGCCGTGGCCGTGGATGATCCACAGAGCTCCGCTGCCCTTCGCGATCGCCTCCTCCAGCACCGACTCAGACTCCGCCACCCGCATCCCGCGCAGGTCGATGGTATTGCGGCTGGTGCGAATGGCCGGGGCGGGGGGGGCGGCCTGGGCTACAGGCACAGTGTCGACGGGTTTTGCTTTGGCGGGCACCTCGGCCTTTTCGCCCCGCAGCGACTCGATATCGGCCAAGCTGACGGTGGTTTTCATCAACCCAAAGCGTACCGTAATGCGGTGGTCGTTGTCGGGAGCGGTGAGCACCTCGGCAGTTTGACCCAGGCTGGGAATGCGTACGCGATCGCCCACCACTGGCCGGTAGCCCGGTTTCGCTGGGGTAGGTGTGGCTTTGGGCAAACGGGCGCTGGCGATCGCATCGATGGCCTCCGTCGCCCGCTGGGCATCTTGAGCGGTAGCATCCCCCTGCTGCAAGCGACGAATCACCTTGGCAATGTCGCGCTTGGCATCGGCGATCGCCGCCTGTACCGCCGCCGCCTGCTGCTGTTTGAGATCCTGCTCGCGATCGCGCAGCAGATCGGCCGTGCGCTGCACCTCGTCGTGGAGCTTTTCGGGGGCCACCAGCAGGTCAGCGGCGGCCTGCGCTCGAT
>JBARVK010000246.1:0-16097 GCA_049646225.1 Nodosilinea sp. | reverse complement strand
CATTCCAGGTGGTGGTCTGATTCATGCAAAAAATCCTAAATGGTTCTAAAAACCGCAGTTGTCAGCAAAATTTGGGTGAAAACGATCGGCCAGCCTCCAAAACAGTCGTGCAGCGCTGTGAGTTGCCGCATCCCAGGCCGTACACCTACTCAGCCGCGCTACTCGGCATCAAGGGCCCCGCCGAGTCAATCCGGTAGTCACTGGGTATGGGGCCGAGGCGATTTTGGGACAGATCGCTGCGCGCATCGCGCCAGGCCAGCACCGTAAAGCACACCAGCGTACCCACCAGCGCTGCCCCCAGGGTATGGTGAGCCACAGTTAACGGCTCTACCTGCAATCGGAGCCGAAACGTTGCGATCCCCAGCACTAGCTGAAAGACCAGCAGTATGCTGGCCAGACTGCCCAACCGTCGCAGCGGATAGGTCAGTGCCGGAGTGCGCCACACCGTCCAGGTCAGGGCCAGCACCGCAGCCGTGGCAGGCAGAATTCCCAACAGGTGACTGTTCATCACCTGACACAGCTCTCGCAGCCCCAGGCACTGGTGAGCCGCCCAGCGCGACCCGACTAAGCCCCCCAGCAAGCACTGAACATAGACGATCGCCGTAGCCCCCAGCCCCAGCCAGGGCAGGCGGCCCACGGTGCCGGTGCTGCGGTAGGGCAGCAGGCAGCTGGCGATAACCAGCATGGCGCTAAAGAACAGCAGCGCTGTGCCCAGGTGGGCGGTCACGATATCGAAGCGCAGCAGCTGAGTTACAGTTAGGCCGCCCAGCGCCCCCTGGACGCCAATTAGAGCCAGGGCACTCACCGCCGCCCAGGGTAGCCAACCCGGCACCTGCCGCCGATACCAGCCGCACAGCACCACCAGCCAAAGGGTACTGAGGCCGATAATTGCGGCATCGAGCCGGTGAAACCACTCTAAAAACACCTGTAGGTTCATTTGCTGCTGAGGCACCAGCTGGCCGTAGCACAGGGGCCAGTCGGGGCAGGCCAAGCCTGCGTTCATGACTCGGGTAGCGCTGCCTACCGCCATCAGGGCCAGGGTTGCAAAGGCAATCTTCCACACCAGGCGACGAATGCGATCGACCGGAGTGGCGGCGGCGGTGGGCCACAGCAATTCGCGGGCTACAGTTGGGGGGGAAAGAAAGGGAAAGTTTGCGGCCATGCCATCTCCAACAGTGAGCAGTGCGGTTTTGGGGGTGAACCTGAGCAGCGGCAACGTCGATCACAAGCCAACCACGGGAACAGAGAGGGGCGATCGCGTCAGGAACCTTCCCAGGCCATAACCCTGATGCCGCAACTTCGCAGGGTGAAGACTGTGGCAGACCCGCAGAAGTAATTACTCCCTTGGTTGATCACAAACCGTTCGGGCCTAATCAGTGCCGATACGTTCGCTTGCTGACTACCACTGTAGAGAGTGAAACCTTTGAATTGGCAAAGCTTTAGGGTTTTCTTTGGGATTTGACGGCGACGGCTGAGTGCTATATAAAAATCGAAGCTGTGCCATAGCGAGACACACAACGTAACCTTTCGTTACATTTGGCGATCCTCAAGGAGAGCCCTGGGGGCATGCCCAACCCTAAGGCCTACCCAGCCAGAAAACTGGAGCGATCGCCGTCGTTCTGGCCCAGAGCGGCCCTCAATGGCGTAGGCTGGCTAGCAGGTGCAGCATTCAGGCACCCCAGCTTCTGTCCAGCTTGCTGTACACCCGTTACCGATCGCGATGAGCACGTCCACTATGAGCGCCCCCCTTACCCTCAATCTGCCGCAGGGATCCCTTCGATTCACCTTTTCCAGCGAGGCGGCCCAGGGCCTCAAGGCCTCCCTGGGCGAGCTAATGACCACGCTCAAAGCAGCGGCAGCGACCCAGGGGGGAGAACCCACCCGCCGCACCCCTCAGCCGCCGATGGAGTATCGGCACACGGGGGATGTTTTTTTGGAAGTTTTTTGCAACCCCAACATCTGGCCCAGCCCCTTTGCCGCCAAGGTACTCATCACCCTACGAGACGATCGCATTCGCGTCACCACCGAAGCTGAGCTGTCGCAGATCTACGAAGACATCAACGCCTACTTAGACTAAACCGCTCCGGTAGCAGGGGTTGGGTACTGATAGAAAACCAAGATGCTAGGGAGCTAGGGGGCTAGGGAGCCTAGCGATCGAAAACAGCGCAAGGATGAAAGCCTCAAGTTTCCAGCATCAAGTTCTGGTAGCCAAGATTTATGCCGCCTTTTTCCGTCTTCCCAGAGGAGGATAGTAGCCTGAGATGCTGCCAGCCCTTGGGGTAAGGCGATAGAATATAAGCGCGAAACGCGGCTAGCGCAGAGCTAAAAGAGGCTACGAGGGCGATTTAACCCGCTGCTCAGCCCAGCGCACGACTGTTTAGCGTTTGACGTTTCTAAGGCATTGCACCATGTACACCGACGATATTTCTCAGACGTTGCAGAAAGGGTTTCGCGTTACCCTGGGGGCCACTGCCTCTTTAATTGAAGCGATTCAGGATCCAGAAAGGTCTAGCCAAACGTTTTCTACCCTGGGCGGAGATGTCAACCGCCTAACTGAGGAGCTAGAAGTCAAAGGCGAAACCACCGAGCGCGAAGCGCGACAGTTTGTTGACTCGCTGTTAAGCCAAATGCCAAACCCCTTCACCAACTCTGGTGTCGGCACCGAAGGGCCTACGGTGATCACCGTGGCTAGCCCTGTGGTAGAGGCCTCTGTGCAGAGCGATTTAGAAGCCTTGACCCAAGAACTAGCGACCATTCGCCAAGAGATTGAAGCACTCAAAAAAGCCTAAGGGCAACTCGCATATGGCTGACCTGCAAACGCCCGTCCCCCCTTCTGTCAATGGGGCAAGCGCCGAGGGGTTCGATCCGCTGGCTGGTGTAGTCAACGAGGTTGAAGACAAGGGCCGGGCCATTTACTTCATCAGCGGTCTGGGAGCCGACTGGCGGGTCTTTCATCGCCTTCAGCTGAAGGGGTACCGCCCGGTTCACATTCGCTGGGAGCGGCCCTGCTGGGGTGAATCGATTGAGCACTACGCCCAGCGCCTGCTGGCCCAGGTCACAACCGAACGTCCCATCCTGGTCGGTCTTTCCTTTGGCGGTTTGGTAGCTGTGGAGATGGCAAAACTGTGTGATCCAGCCCAGGTCATTGTGATCTCCAGTGCCGTTCGGGGAGCGCAGGTGCCTACCTACTACAAAGTGTTTCGCTGGCTACCGCTGCAGCTTGTGGTGCCCTTTAAGCGGCTGCTGTGGGCGGTCTTTGGGGTGATCACCTGGCTGTTTGGCCTCGACGACCCAGAGGATCGATCGCTGTTCAAGCAGGTTTTGGTGGATACTGACCCCTTGTTCCTCAAGTGGGCCATGAACCGGGTGGTGGGCTGGCGCAACCAGGTCGTGCCTAAGAATTTGGTAAAAATTCACGGCGGGCGCGATCGCGTGTTTCCCTTTGGCGATCGCAGCGCCGATGTTGTCATCCCCGATGGTGGCCATTTAATGGTGCTCAACCGGGCAGAAGAGCTATCTCAACTCCTGATGACGACCCTGGCAACCAACCCAGCCCAGCCCCAGCGAGCAGGTCGAGGTTGAACCAGGTAACCGGCTGAGCCACTATAAAGCCGCTACATCCGATCTCACTAATTGGTCTATCGCCGCCGCGCAGGCCTCTGCGTCTACCCCAAGCGCCCCGTCAGCAGGGGGAAGCGGGTGATGCTGCGGGTTGGGCAGCAGACGCAGCCAGATCTGGGTCAGCCGATGGGTGATCGGGTCAGCCGCTGCCGACTCCAGCACCAGCGTCGGCAGCCCAAGGGTACCTAGGCCCTGGTTGAGCCATTCACCCTCAACGGCGGCGGTGCGGCGTTGAAACAGCATTTGGCAGGCCGCAGGGGACTGTCGCAGGCACTGGCGGCGATCGCGCAGCGCTTGCACCCAGGGGGTTTTGCCTAGCCAGGGCAGCACCAGGGGCAGCGGTGACCAGGGGGCAATTAACCAGCGATCGCGCCGCCAGCGGCCTCTAAGGTCGCGATCGCTGATCCCCTCGGGAGCCAGCACCGCCAGACTCTGCACCCGATCGGGATAGGTGAGGGCGTACTGGCCCGCGACCCAGGCCCCCAGCGAGTCGGCCACCAATCGACAGCGGTGCACCCGCAGGGCACTCAGCAAGCTGTGCAGCACCTCGACCTGTAGGGCCACGGAGTAGGGGGTTTTACCCTCGCGGCGCGATTCGCCAAAGCCAAGCAAGTCGGGAGCTAGGCAGTGGTAGCGAGGTGCCAAATGCTGCATTAGCAGTAGCCACTGGGTACTGTCGTGCCACGAACCGTGGAGAAACACCAGGGTCTCATCCTGGGGCTTACCCCCCTCATGCCAAAACAAGCTCCCTAACGGAAGTTGCATCCGGCCCGTGCGCAGAGGAACATTAACAGGTAAGGGCATGACTACTCGGTAGGGTAGATGGCGCTAGCGTAACCGGCGGCAATGCGACAGCGGTTAACCCTGGCAAACTTACCCAAAAGCTTAGGCTAAAACGGTTTCTCCCTTAGAGAAATCTTGCAAATGCTGGCGGTGATCGTGGGAGAGGCGCTCCCACGGCAGCGTCTCGAACGTAAACGATCGCGCTTCAAAAATTTCGCGAGGATCCGCCGCATAGGGATGGCCGATTACGCGCACCGCCACCGTTACACACACCGAATGAAAGCGGGGATCGCGGCCAGGTTGCGAATACACCCCCACCAGCCGCTCTAGCCCTACAGTTTCGAGCCCGGCTTCTTCTTTAAGCTCGCGGGCGGCGGCGGTCAACACGTCTTCACCCCAGTCGACAATGCCGCCGGGCAGGCTCCACAGACCGTTATCGCGGCGGCGCACCAGCACGACTGTGCCATCCGCCATCAGCGGTATAACGCAGGTACCTAAAATCGGGCGGCGCAAAAGTAGCCCCAGCAGGGTTCGAAAAATATGGGCGAAGTAGGCCATGGGTTATGGGTCCAGGTCGGCTAACACCGTATCGGCATGGGTTTCGGCTTTGACCTTGAGGTAAATCTTCTCCAGGTTGCCGTCCGGGCCAATGATGAAGGTGCTGCGGGTAATACCCATATATTCTTTGCCCATAAACTTTTTCAGGCCATAAACGCCGTAGTGGCTAGCCACTTCGCCGCCCTCATCTACCAAGAGCGGAAAGGGGAGGCTGAATTTGTCGATGAACTTGCCGTGCGATTTGGCATCGTCGGTGCTGACCCCCAGCACCACGACCTCTTTGCCCTGGTAATCGGCGTAGCGATCGCGAAACCCACAGGCTTCTTTGGTGCAGCCAGGGGTATTGTCGCGGGGGTAAAAGTACAGCACCACGCGCTGACCCTTGAGATCGGCCAGGCTATAGGTTTTGCCGGTGGCATCGGGCAGGCTAAAGTCGGGGGCAGGATCGCCAATGGAGAGAGTCATAGGTGATAGGGCCAAGACTGAATAATGATGTGCCATCGCCTATTGTATAGCCCCAAATCACCGGTCGGGGCCGCGATCGAGCCAGATATACAACGCTAACCTACTCAGGCCGACGGTGAACGTGGAACACCGAAGACTGGTCGGTGGGCAGCAGCAGCAGATCGCTAATGTTGACGTGGGCCGGGCGGGTAACCGTAAACACGATCACATCGGCCACGTCGTCCCCCGTGAGGGGAGTCATGCCCTGATAGACGCCTTTAGCGCGATCGCCGTCGCCCCCAAAACGCACCAGGCTAAATTCGGTTTCGACCAGACCGGGGTCAATGTTGGTGACCCGCACCGGGGTGCCGAGCAGATCGAGCTTGAGGCCCTCGGAGAGCGACCTGACCGCCGCCTTGGTGGCACAGTAGACGCTACCGCCGGGGTAGGTCTGCCGCCCCGCGATCGACCCTATGTTGACGACATGGCCCCGACCCCGCGACACCATGCCCGGCACCACCGCCCGAGTCACGTAGAGCAGCCCCTTCACGTTGGTGTCGATCATGGTCTCCCAATCGTCTAAAGGAGCCTCATACTGCTTATCCAGCCCCCGGCTGAGGCCCGCATTGTTGATCAAAATGTCGATCGCCTGCCAGTCTGCTGGTAAACCCTCAACCATTTCACGGACGGCCTCCGGCTGGCGCACATCCAGCGCCATCGTCAGCACATCGGTGCTGTGCTGCTGCTTCAGCTCATCGGCTAGCGCCTGAAGGGGTTCTAATCGGCGGGCTGCCAAAATCAACCGCCCCCCAATTGCCGCTAGCTGGCGGGCGCAGGCGGCCCCAATACCACTGCTGGCCCCCGTGATGAGAACGATTTGGTTTGCGATCGATAGGGGCATATTGAGAAAATGATTGACAACAACCTCTAACGTAGAGCACTACGCCCTGGAACCAAAAACTGGGCGGCCTTGGTACCGTCTATCCCAACGCTAACCGCCTCATCCCAAATCCTGCTTGGCTACCCCCGATACCCTTGGGCGAATGGCATTCGCCCCTGCGGTTTGGCCTTATAGGAATCGGGATCGTGTGACTCGGATTTACGCTAAGCAGATCGCCTTAATTATTCGGACGTGGCCCCCATCTCCCCTTAGTACTCGACGGCTGAACTATGCCTACCGTTCTAGCTCGCCTGACTCCCTAGCGCCCCTGCTCCCTAGCGTTCAGGAATAGTCCTTAAGCGTATGCCATGCAGTACTAGGTTGTTTCCGGTTCCGGATTCTTCACGCTGGCCTCGATCTCATCGAGGGTTTGCAGCACCAGCCGCTTGGCCTGTAGCTCCCAGCCCCACTTTTGCACCTGAAACGCTACATAAAACCCAATCCCCGTCGCGATTAAATCCAGCGGCTGCCGCCCTGAAATGCCCAGCAGCAGCCCCAGTCCGCCAATGCCCCAAAAGGGTAGGGCCACCGTCTGACGATTTTCTTCGACCAGCTTGGCGACAAAATTTTGGGGAATGCTGGCCGCGACTTCCTCCCGCACCGCGCCCTGCTTGGGGTAGGGCACCGCAAAGCTAAACTTGCGGCGCAGCTTCTCAATTTTGCGGGCGTCGGTGCTGTACTCGGTCAGCTCGTCTTCGGCCATGCGAATCAGCTGCTCAGCGATAGTCATAGGGAAATTGTCCGCAGTGAGGTCAGGGGAATGTGGAAATATTCCCCCAGTCATTATCTCACTGTAGCGGTCTTCGTTTCTTCGGTTAAGCACCCTGCGGTTGAGCACCACAGAGGGAATCAGCAGGTGACTAAAGCGACAGCCCATCGCTTTTCAAACACCCTCTCAAGCAGACACGCTCTACCTCTGTGCAGCGCAGCCTAGAAGAACCCAACGCTCCCCTGGGCATCGCCGACCCCACCACCCTGCAAGCCTTCCTCAACGACGACTAACGAGCCACCCAGAAACCGGGTGGCTAGCGAAGGATAACCCGCAACCCGCCAAATTGAGCAGAAACCCAGTTTCTCGCCTTCATCAACTGTCTTTACCCAACGCCCCCGGCGCACCAGCTAACGTCCTCTGGGGCGAGCAGGTGATGATCATAATCACCAGCGTGAGAATGTACGGCGCGGCATTAAACAGGTAGTAGTACGAGTCGACGCCCACCGACTGAAACGCAGGCCCCAGGGCCTGGGCACCACCGAACAGCAGCGAGGCCCACAGACACTGCCAGGGTTGCCAGCGAGCAAAAATCACCAGCGCCACCGCCATCAGCCCCTGACCGCTAGAAATGCGCTCGGTCCACACGCCGGGGTAAAACAGCGACAGGCTGGCCCCGCCAATGCCCGCTAAAAAGCTGCCCCCCACGATCGCCGCCATCCGCACCCAAAAAATTGAGATGCCCATCGCCAGGGCCGCATCGGGGCTGTCGCCCACCGCCCGCACGTACAGCCCCCAGCGGGTCGACTTAAAGAACCAGCTCATCAGGGGCACGATCGCCACCCCCAGCAAAAACAGCGGGCTAATTTGCAGCGCCGACTGCACCTGGGGCAGGCTGCTCCAGCTTCCCGCTGGCAGCGTCGGCAGCTGAGGGGCCTGGGGCTGAATGAAGGGCTTGCCAAAGAAGTTGGCCAGGCCACCGCCAAAGATAATCATGGCGATACCCACCGCCACATCGTTAACGCGGGGCTGCTGCGACAGCCAGCCGTGGATTGCCCCCAGCCCCATGCCCGCCACCCCAGCCGCCAGAACCCCCAGCCAGGGGGCCAGAGTCGGGCCAACGATGCCCAAGCTGAGGTAAGAGATAGCGTAGGCGCTCATGGCTCCAAACAGCAGGGTGCCCTCTAGTCCGAGGTTGATCTTGCCGCTTTTCTCCGTCAGGCACTCCCCCAGGCTGACCAGCAGAAACGGTACGCTGCCGCGCAGGGTACCGGCCAAAATACCCAGGGGTACGCCCCACCAGCCCAGTGCTTCCGTCGCCATTGCTCATCCACTCCCTTACTCATCCACCCATCTACCCATCCACCCATCTACCCCGCCACAACCGCCCCCTCAGCCGGAGCCTCGCGCTCCTGAAAAAACGCCAGGCGCCCGTAGAGCGATTCGCTGTAGAGCACGCAGAGAAAGACAATGCCCTGGAACACCAGCACCGTGGCGTCGGGCAGATCGTGCGATCGCTGCAAAATGCCCCCCGAAGCCAAAATACCCCCCAGCAGCACCGACACCAGCACCGTGGCCAGCGGGTTGTGGCGAGCCACAAAAGCGACCAAAATGCCAGCGTAGCCGTAGCTCGACACAATCGATTCGTTCAGCCGCTTTTGCACAGCGGCAACCTCCACCATGCCCGCCAGCCCAGCGCAGGACCCGGCCAAAAAGCAAACCGCCAGGGTGAGCTTGCCCACGGGCAGTCCGGCGATGCGAGCGGCGCGGATGTTACCCCCGGCGGTGCGGGCGGCAAAGCCAAAGGTGGTGCGCTGAATCAGCACGTAGGCCAAAACTGACGCTACCAGGCCGTAGATGAGTCCCCAGTGCACGCGGGTGGCAGGCAGGGTGCCCAACCAGGCCGACGCATCGATCTCAAAGCTAGAGGGCTTGCTGACGAAGCTAGGGTCGCGCATGGGGCCTTGCACTAGGTGGCTCATTAGGGCGATCGCAATGTAGTTCAGCAGCAGGCTGCTAATGGTTTCGTTCACGCCCCGGTAGTGGCGCAGCGCCCCCGCCGCCATAATCCACAGCCCTCCGGCGACCAGGCTACCCAAAGCCATCGCAAAGAGTACCAGGCCACCGGGTAGGCTTCCCCCCAGGCCGAGGCCGACCAGAACCGCCGCCAGCCCGCCCACTACGAGCGCGCCTTCGTTGCCGATAATCACCAGCCCCAGGCGGGCGGGTAATGCTGTACAAAGCGCTGTAAGCATTAGCGGTGATGCCCGCAGCAGAGTGTTTTGCCAGGCGCTCCAGCTGCCAAAGGCCGCTCTATAGATCGAGCTGTACACCCCCAAAGGGTTGGCCCCCGCCAGGGCGCAAAACACCCCAAAGATCACCAGAGCAGCCAGCACAGCACCCAGGGGCAGGGCTACCGACTCCAGCGATCGCCGCCACGTTGTTGTAGACGCCATGGGTATGCCCTAGCTAACAGAACCAATGACACCTTCGACGAAGTAGTCCATTTTCTCTAGCTCAACATTGTCGGTTTTCATCGACTTGTCAGCCGCGAGAATGTCGTCGCCCGTGTTCGTTTTCAGCGGTCCCTGGTAAATAACCAGTTCCCCAGACTCAATCCCGGCTATAGCGGCATCGCCAGCAGCCTTGGCCTCGGCACTGACCGCCGGGCCGTAGGGCGACAGCTTACAGAAATTATCCGCCAGGCCGCCCCGCAAAATGTTGGGAATATCGCCCGCCATCAGGGTCTTGCCCGCCATGAACTCATTGCCCAGCTCGGTGTAGATGCTCGACCAATCCCACTCGGCCCCGGTGAGATAACCTTCGGGAGCCAGGGGGCTTTGATCGGCGTGGTAGCCCGAGGTCATAACACCGCGTCGTTCAGCGGTTTCCATCACCACCTTGGGGCTATCGACGTGACAGGTGATCACCTCAATGCCCTGATCGGCCATGCTGTTGGTAGCCTCAGCCTCTTTCACGGGCTCTGCCCATTCGCCGGTAAAGATCACCTGGGTAGTGGCTGCCGGGTTCACCGACCTGGCCCCCAGGGGAAAGCTGTTGACGTTGCGCAGCACCTGGGGAATCGGCTTAGCCGCCACGAAGCCCAGCTTGCCCGCTGGGCTCATGTGGGCGGCCACGACCCCAGCCACGTACTGGGCTTCGTCGATGTAGCCGAAGTAGCTGCCCACGTTTTTGGGGTGTACCCCCTCCTGGTAGAGACCGCCCGCGTGGAAAAACTGCACGTCGGGAAATTCTTCCGCCATGGCCAAAATGTGGGGGTCAAAGTAGCCAAAGGAGGTGGGGAACAGCACCTTGGCCCCGTCGATTTCGATCATGCTGCGCATGGTCTCGGCCACGGCGGTGGTTTCGGGCACGCTGGCCTCCTCTACCAGGCGAATGCCGGGCACGTTGGCGACCATGGCGGCAGCACCCTCCGCGTGGGCCTGGTTATAGCCAAAGTCGTCCTTAGGGCCGACGTAAATAAAGCCCACGACCAGCTCTTCGCCAGCAGCGCCATCGGCAGCGCTGCCGCCAGTACCTGGCGACTGAGCACAGCCGGTGCCAAGTTTAGCGGTGAGCCCAAAGGCAGAGGTGGCCAACAGCCCCCGCATAACCTGCCGTCGCGATAGGCGAAAAGAACGGTTGCGATCGCTCATTGTGTACAACTTTCTCCAATACAGGGGCAGAACAATACTAGTGTCAGAATCACGGCCCGGCCAGAACCGGACTGCTGCTCAGGCCAACTCAATCCGCAAACGGCGGCCCTTAGCTTCACACCACCCTTTAAGAATTGGTAAAAGCCTCTCAAGTAGTTGTATCAGAAACAACCGTTTATTGCATTCTTCGCCACTATCCTCAGATAGAGATTGGCAAAAATAAGACCCCAGCGCTGAGATGCCCTGGGGTCTTAGCTTGACACAGCCCTCAGCCGGCTGGGTTAGATGTGTTGCTCAAGTAGCTCAGCGATCGCCTGGTGCTCGACCGGAGGCACCAGCGGAAACTCCTGGCGAGTGTCGGTGATTAGCCAGTCGAGGGCGGCGGCTTTCATGTCGATGGAGGCACCGGTTTTGTCAACGCAGTAGCGGCCAAACACCAGTTTATCGACCAGTCGCACCCCAGGCCCGATTCGCGAGTACTCAAAAATCACGCTCTTATCGACAATCGCGCCGCTGCAGATCGAGCAGTTGTTGCCGATGGCGCTGGGGCCAATGATGGTCGCCCCGTCTTCGAGGTGGGTCATGCCGCCGATGTAGACAGGGCCTTCGATATTTACCTTGTCCCAGTTGGCCTTGACGTTAAGCCCAGCGTAGACGCCGGGGCGAATTTCCTGACCGGGAATATCGACCAGGTTGACCACGCCGGTCAGCACGTCCTGAATGGCGCGCCAGTAGTCAGGGACTTTGCCGATATCAACCCACTCAAACTCCATGGGGATGCCGTAGAAGGGGGCCTTAGTGGCCACCAGCTTGGGCAGCAAATCGCCGCCAATGTCAAAGGAGACCCCCGAGGGAATGTAGTTAAATACCTCGGGCTCAAAGATGTAGATGCCGGTATTGATCTCGGTGCTGAGGGCCTCTTCCACAGACGGTTTTTCCTGGAAAGACTGCACCCGCCCCTCGCTGTCAGTGACCACCACGCCGTAGCTAGGCACCTGCTTGAGGGGCACAGTTTTGGTGATGATGGTTGCGATCGATCCTTTTTCGCGGTGGCGGCGCACGGCCTCGGTGAGGTCGAGGTTGATCAGGGCGTCGCCGCAGAGCACTACAAAGGTGTCGTCAAAAAAGGGTGAGAAATCCTGGATTTTGCGCATGCCCCCGGCAGAACCAATGGCGTCGCCGACCAGTTCGCCATTTTCTTCGATGCGCCCCTCAAAGGAGTAGGCCAGTTCGACTCCAAAGCGCTGTCCATCGCGAAAGTAGCCCTCGATTTCGTTGGCCAGGTGGCTCACATTCACCATGATCTGATCGAAGCCGTGCTGGCGCAGCAGTTCGAGCAAAAACTCCATCACCGGCTTTTGCATGATGGGAATCATGGGCTTGGGGATGGTGTACGTAATGGGCCGAACGCGGGTGCCTTTACCGGCAGCCAAGATCATGGCTTTCATACAAATTAGGATCCTTAATAATGGATGGGGATGAATTTACAAGAGAGCAGTTTTTGAATGAGTTAAAGAAAGGGATAAATTTACAAGAGAGCAGTTTTTGAATGAGTTAAAGAAGGGTATGAGTTCAGGAAAGACCAGCGGTTTTAGAGAAAGGCCGGAACAGCGTCGCCCTAAAGATCGACGCGGGAGCCATTACACCTGGCCATGCTAACAGCGCTTCAGTTCAGAGCACCGATCGCCCAGCCAGCCTTCAAGGAGTTCTTACACTCTCTTTAAAATAGCCCGCTCACCCGCGAAACGGTAGCGATCGCCAACACCCCTCAGAGCACCTGACAGCTAGTCAGGCAGAATAAAGGCCGGTAGTTCGGCGTCTGCCTCGGTCAGCGGGGCGCGATTGAGGTTTCTAACCCGTAAATCAGCGTAGAAGGCCTCTTGGTTTAGTTCTACCTTCGACTGAGCCGAGAGAAACAGCAGCCCCCAAAACACCCCCACCTTCTCATGCACCGCAGCGGCGTGGGGGGTGTCAAAGTCGTGGGCATCTTCAAGGTCGGCGGGCTTGAAGTGGGGCCACTGCTGCAGCAACAGCTCAAAGTCGATCCACAGCAGGTCTTCGCCAAACTCATCCCAGTACTGGTCGAGAAAGGCTTCGAGGGCGGCGGCAATTTCCGAGAGGTTTTCCTGGTGGGCCAGCTGGGCGATCGCCCGTACGGCCTGGCGCTGGGGCTGGGGTCGGGCTCGCCGCGCCCGCAGGCGAGGGGTGTGGTCGGCCATCACCGTGGCCATGGTTTCGAGCTGCTGAATCAGCTCTTGCAGGGTGACTTGCCGCC
The DNA here is from genome assembly GCA_049646225.1 of Nodosilinea sp. Lineage (GTDB taxonomy): Bacteria > Cyanobacteriota > Cyanobacteriia > Phormidesmidales > Phormidesmidaceae > Nodosilinea. The sequence goes on along the minus strand of JBARVK010000246.1, from coordinate 3,111 downwards.
GCTGGGGAGTAGGGGCAACGGCCCGGCGGTGCAGGTGTCGCTCCAGGTTGCGGGGGAGGGGCACCAGCTCAGGCAGATCCTCTTCCCACACCTCCTCGGGGTTGGCTTCAGCCTCGGCCTCGGCTTCGGCTCGCACCATGGTGTCGGCCTTGAGCAGCACCAGCATGGAGGCGTAGAGAAACCCCTGACCCGACTCGGAAAGATTAGCCTCGTAGGGGGTACGGCCCTGGCTAGCCAGGGTTTCGGCCTGGGCCTTGAGCAGCGACAAAAAGCGATCGATGACGTCGATTACCTTGACATCCCAGGGGTCAATTTCGCCCTGATCAGCCAGGTCGATGAGAAACGCGATCGCGGTTTGAGCCAGGGATGATGACATAGATCAGGCGGTGCAGAAAAGCTTGGGGATCACTAGACAGCCCCCGCTGTCTAAGTCGCCATGACGCGGCTATCGGCCCATGATAGCTCAAAGGCCCGTTTTACCCAGCGCCTCCATCACTTCATTGATCAGCGATTGTCCCCAGAGCACAGCCATTACCCCACACCCGATCATCACAAAGCCGGCGCTGGCGATCTGCCTTGGATCAAGACTCAGGGAAGCGCCGTAGGTGAGTGGCAGTGCAACTAGCACAGCGCCCAGGGCCGCACCCCCGGCAAACCGCGAGGCCCACCTGAGGGGTGAGCGCTGAGTATGCTCAGTGGTGTCATGGTTGTCGGTCATCACGATGTCTTCTCTAGCTCAACATCCAGGCCGTCAGCCAAATCATAACAAATGAGATCGATTGGGGATCCGACCACAGCCCCGGTGGTAGCAGCTAAGCGACCGCTTCGCCATCTTCGACCTCGGCGGCGGGCAGCAGCAGGCTCTGTTCTTCCAGCTTGACCTGGTAGCGCTGCACGTCTTGCTCTAGCTCCTGAATGCGAATTTCGCGCTGCTGCACCTGCTTACCAACCGACATATAGCCCTGCACCTGGGCCCAGACGCTAAACACCCAGGCAAACACAGCCCCCACACCCATCGCCATGATCAGCTCGACGCACAGGGGCGCTTCAATATCCATGCCCGGCGCGATATGAATAATCACGGGCTCAGTGTTTTCAATGCCGAATAGCACCAAGGCTAGGGCAATTACAAAAATAACGACGAAATTTACCTGCCGCATGGCTCTGGCCTCAAACTGCTACGTCAACATGGCTGGGTCATTCCTACGGCCAGATCGGATCCGTTGTTTCTACAACCCAATCTCAACCTCTGGCCTTAGATAGATTCATTTAACCAGGCAGACTTTAGTTTTGGCGAAAGGTTTTTGCCGAATTAAACACTCGATAGCGCAAACCATACCCGGCTAGAACCAGCCCCACAATACCCAGGGTGCCAAGGGCAATGGCGTTGGGCAACCAAAACACAACATCAATGTGGGTGGTTTGACCCGGCTGAAGTTGCCAGACGGCCCCGGTTTCATCCTGGCTCAGGGGCGGGGTTGCGGCGGGGGCCAGCTGGGCCAGGCCCCAGGGTACCCGTAGGCGAAAGCGCAGGTCGGCCCAGGCGGGGGGCATCGCTTCATCCGCAGGTGCAGCCTCATTGGCGGGTAGTTCGCTCAGGTCGAGGCTGTAGGTCAGGTGGGTGCGGCTGACAAAGACCCGGCTGGTCTGCTCTACCTCCAACTCGAACGGCACTGGGCCCCAGCCGGGCAGCAGCAGGTAGCTGGGATGAGGTTCCCCTGGCCCTAGCCCCTCAGCTGGACTAGGGCCAAGAGCCAAGTCTGGAGCCGCAAACAGCCGCTGAAAGCGATCGACTAAATCGCGGGCGGTACCAAACGGTACAGTCAGGGTCACGGTTTGGGGACTCTGGCGGAGCTGACCACCGAGGGGGCGCGATCGCACCGTTAGCTCGTCAATCCAGGGTTCCAGAGTGGGCTGGGCCAGAGCGGTTGCGCGATCGCCAAGCTTAATGGTTTGAACAAGCTGACCGTGGGTCTGGTGATCGAAGCGCAGGGTGAGGTCGTAGCGCAGGCAGCCACTGAGCAGCAGAGGCAGCCAAAGCAGTACCGCCCATCGCCAGACCCGGCGTTTATCCAACCCCATTAACCTCAGAGCCATTAACCGTTGCGTTGCAGTGGTCTGCGCCAAAATCCTAACCCTACCTGTTAACCGCAGCTCCGACCAAGGCTATACCATTAAAGCGTGAGATCCAACGGTAGCCGGTAGCGTTGCATGACTAACTCTTCTCCTGCCCCCACAACGACCGCTTGGCATGCGGTCGGCATTGATGCCGCCCTGAGCCAGCTCGACAGCCATACTGACACTGGCTTGAGCGCCCAGGTCGTGGTTGAGCGCCGCGGGCAGTACGGCCCCAACGAGCTAGAGGAAACCGGCGGTCGCCCCGCCTGGCAGATTTTGCTCGACCAGTTCACTAACATCATGCTGCTGATGCTGATCGCCGTGGCGGTGGTGTCGGGGGTGCTGTCGTTTAGAAATCAAGAATTTCCCAAGGATGCGATCGCGATTTTTGCGATCGTTATTCTCAATGGGGTGCTGGGCTACCTGCAGGAAAGCCGGGCCGAGAAAGCCCTGGCGGCCCTCAAGCAAATGGCGTCGCCTAGCGTGCTGGTGCGGCGCGACGGTCGCCTACAGGAGGTGCCCTCCCAAGACCTGGTACCCGGCGACATTATGCTGCTGGAGGCGGGCGATCAGGTGGCCGCCGATGGTCGCCTGCTGGAAGCCGTTAACCTACAGCTGCGCGAGTCGGCCCTAACTGGCGAGGCCCAAGGCGTCAACAAGCAGGCCGCCCACACTCTCGACGCCGAGACCTCTCTGGCCGATCGCAAAAACCTGGTCTTTGCGGGTACTGAAGTCGTGCAGGGTCGGGGCCAGGTGCTAGTTACCAATACCGGCATGACTACCGAGCTGGGTCGCATTGCCGCCCTGCTGCAAGGGGTCGAAACCGAACCTACCCCGCTGCAGCAGCGCATGACCCAGCTGGGCAATGTGCTGGTTACGGGGTCGCTGACGCTGGTGGCGATCGTCGTCGTCGGAGGGGTTATCTTCGCCGGCTGGGAGGCCTTCGAGCGTTTGTTAGAGGTGGCCCTGAGTATGGCGGTGGCGGTGGTGCCC
>JBARVK010000245.1:0-3471 GCA_049646225.1 Nodosilinea sp. | reverse complement strand
CGCCATCCCTGCCACTGCTGATACCGCTCCAGATCTGCCGCCGATCTTCCCCCCGCCCTGCCCTGCAAGCAGTCTTGAATCAGGGTGCCCTCAACGGTTTTGAGGTAGCTCTGGGGCATGGCTGTGCCCCGCACCAGATCGTCCAGCCAGCATTCTGAGAAGTGGCGCAGCAGGGTGGCGCGATCGTAGAACGTCGGCCCTTTAAAGGACTGGGGTGCATCCTCAAACCCGGCCACGCAGAGCAGGGGCATGTGGTCCACGTAGGTTTGCAAGTGCTCGTGGTAGCGATCGCCGACAATCTCCCAGCCCGGATAAATCTCAAACCCTGGCTCTATTTTGGATGATTGCTTTTTGGCCGTTGCCTTCGTCCCCGCTGCCTTACGCCCGGTGGTCGCCTTCGGGGCTTCTATCTGCCGATACTTCAGCGCTGGAATGTACTGATCGCGCAGCACCACCTGCTTAAACGCCTGGGTGTAGTGGTACCAAAACAGCAGGTCGGCCCCCATCTGCACCTCGGCCAGGTTGTAGACGGCGAGAAAGTGCAGGTTGTTCAGCACGCCAATCAGGTCAGCGAGGACGGGGAGCGCGTAGCAATCCACCTGCCAGTACTGCCAGTCGAAGCGTTCTGGCATCTCCATTTCGAGATAGCGAGATAGCTCCAGGGAGGGCAGCGGCTGGTCGTCTGCGGTGGGTAACAGGAAGGTGCGGGGGGCGATGAACGTACTGAAGGGACGGCGATCGGGGGATTTTAGCCCCAGCTCATCGGTGAGCACCGGCACCAGGTCTGCCTCCGCCAGATGGCGGGGATGGGTTTCGGGCGACAGCCGCCTGCGGCTTTTGCCCTCGGTTTCTATCCACAGGCAAAAGCTCCCCGTCTGCACAAAGTCGGCGGCGGGCTGCGGTATCCAGGTGCCGTGGAGAATCTGCATAGCTGCATTCTGCCACGATCGCAAGGTTGTGACTAGAGGAGGCAGAAGCATGCGATCGCCCCGACCAGCTACCTCACTCACTCACTCGTAGGGATACCGCCTCGCCTGTGAAGGCTAAGTAACTCTTGCTCCAATGGCGTAGGGTAAAGAGGATCGCGAGCACGATGGACAGGCTATGACAACACAACAGGTTGGGCAAAAACGAGTGGTTGTCGTTGGGGCTGGCTGGGCCGGGTTGGGCTCGGCCTACCACCTGGCCCGCCAGGGCTATGCTGTCACGCTGCTAGAAGCGGGGGCCTACCCCGGTGGCCTGGTGGCGGGGTGGCAAACGCCCCAGGGGCGCGCTGTCGAAGCGGGGATTCACGGGTTTTGGTACCCCTACCGCAACATTTTCGCCCTCACCGACCAGTTGGGCATTCAGCCCTTTACTCCATGGACGCGATCGGCCCAGTATTCGCCCCACGGGCTAGAGGTCGAGTCGCCGCTGTTTCAGGCCCAGCCCTACCTGCCCACGCCCCTGGGCACTTTTCTCTACACCGACTTCAAGCGCCTACCGCTGATCGATCGGCTCTCGGCCCTGCCCCTGCTGCAGGCGCTGATCGACTTCGACAACTCGGACGAAGCCTGGCAAAAGTACGATCGCATCACCGCCCGCGAGCTGTTTCGCCAGTACGGTGTGTCGGCCCGGCTCTACCACGAGTCGTTTGAGCCGATGCTGCTGGTGGGGCTGTTTGCCCCAGGAGAACAGTGCTCGGCGGCGGCGGCACTGGGGATGCTCTACTACTTCATTCTCGCCCACCAGCCCGACTTTGACGTGCGCTGGTGTCGAGGCACCGTGGGGGCGCAGATTTTTCGGCCCTGGACGGAGGCGATCGAGCGGGCGGGGGGCCAGATTCTCGCGAACCACCGGGTGTCGGACGTGACGGTGGAGAACAACAAGATGACTGCCGTAGTCTGTAGTGGTGCCGGGGGCGACGAGGTATTTGAGGCCGATGCGGTAGTGTTTGCTGTCGGCATCAGCGGGCTGAAGAAGATTGTGGAACAGTCCAAGAGTTTGCGCGATCGCCAGGAATTTCGCGATCTGCGCAACCTGGGCGCGATCGACGTGCTGGCGGCGCGGCTGTGGCTCGATCGCAAGGTCAATATTCCCCTGCCCTCCAACGCCTGCTTTGGCTTTCACCCCACCACCGGCTGGACGTTCTTTGACCTCAACGCCCTTCACGATGAGTACCGCGACGAACCCGGCACCGTGGTCGAGGCCGACTACTACCACGCCAATCAGCTGCTAGCGCTGGATGACGACCAGGTACTAGCGCAGGTTCAGCAGGATCTGGCTGGGTGCATCCCCGCTTTTGGCGACGCCAAAATTGTAGATTACAGCGTGGTGCGCATTGCCCAGGGGGTGACCCACTTTGCCCCCGGCAGCTACCGCTACCTGCTACCCGTCACCACCAGCTTCGACAATTTGTTTATGGCGGGCGATTGGATTGTCACGCGCCACGGCTCGTGGTCGCAGGAGAAGGCCTACGTGACCGGGCTAGAGGCGGCGAACCGGGTGATTGCAACCCTGGGCCAGGGGCAGCCTGCGAAGATCTTGCCGGTGATTCCAGATGAGCCGCACATTCAGGCGCTGCGCGCGGCCAACCGCTGGGTGCGGCAGGGGCTAAAGGGGTGGCCCGACTTCTGGCTTCCTTAGAGCAGCGGCAAACTCTTGACCAGAGCACCCAAACTCCAAAATGCAGCAGCCATCCACCGCTGAGAGAGTCACCGCAATTCTCCAGGGATATTGTGGACTAGCGCAACGCCGCAGCCCAGAATACACAGGGCGCTGGGCGATCGCTGCAGTTCACAGTGCCGCAGTATTTATCCGAGATAGCCTACTTGCATACCACGGCAGACAGAGATTGATGCAGTTTCCTTCAATAAACGTTACATCGCGTTACGATGAACATTATGTAACGCGTTTTGGAGAAAGCCGCTGTGAGCATTCGTGAACAACTGCCTCTAGAGCAGCAGTTTGAACTTCAGATCTTTGAACATCAGGTTCAACACCTCTCCTCGGCAGATGCCAGAACGCTTCTCGTTGAGCTTCGAGAGGCCATGCTGTATCAAACCACCACGTTTCGAGAAATTCTGAAGGAGACTTGGGGGATTGACCAAGATGTTGACGTCGTGCTTGAGGCGATCGCAGAGGAGTAGCCCACGCTGGCTAAAGCCCTGAATACCTATGATCAGTCAATCGCAACCTCGCCACTGGATGAGCCTTGCTCGCCCTCAGCTAAGCCTCTGCTGGGCTAGCTTCATTGTCCTGATGTGGTCTGTCAGCTTAGTGGGCGCATTCACGCTTCCCAATGCCCAAACGCCTGTTGCCTACTTGCTCTGCGGAGTTTTAATTAGGGCATTTTTGCACACGGGTCTATTTATCGTTGCCCACGAGGCCATTCATAACAATATTTCCAGCTCTCGCAGACTTGACGATGCATTTGGGTCTGTAGCCGCAGGGCTATACGCCTTGCTGCCCTATCAGCGACTAGCTCAAAAT
>JBARVK010000244.1:0-1551 GCA_049646225.1 Nodosilinea sp. | reverse complement strand
ATCTAATCTAAGACTTTTAAAAAGTGGGGCACAGCATGCTGTGCCCCACTTTTTAAAAGTCTTAGATTAGATCGATGACCTGGCTTAAACCGCCGCCAGTTCGGGGGCGGGGCGCTTGCTGTTGCGAATGCCCTCGATCGCCGCTGCATAGTCGGGCGCATTAAATACCGCCGAACCGGCCACGATCGCATTGGCCCCAGCCTCCAGCACCTGCCAGGTGTTGTTGGCCTTGAGTCCGCCGTCGACCTCGATCCAGGGATTGAGGCCGCGCTCGTCGCACATATTGCGTAGAGCCCGCACTTTGTCCACCATGGTAGGAATAAAGCTCTGACCGCCAAAGCCGGGGTTGACGCTCATAATCAGCACCAGGTCGCAGAGGTCGAGCACGTTCTCGATTAGCGACAGCGGGGTACCGGGGTTGAGCACCACGCCCGCCTCTTTGCCCAGCTCTTTGATCTGGCCCAGGGTGCGGTGCAAGTGGGGCGAAGCATTGTGCTCGCAATGAACGGTGATAATGTCAGCGCCAGCTTTAGCAAAATCAGCCACGTATTTTTCAGGCTCGACAATCATCAGGTGCACGTCGAGGGGCTTTTGGGTCGTAGGACGAATGGCATCGACAATCAGGGGACCGATGGTAATGTTGGGCACAAAGCGACCATCCATCACGTCGACGTGAATCCAGTCAGCACCGGCCTCGTCAACGGCTTTGATTTCTTCGCCCAGGCGGCTAAAGTCTGCCGACAAAATCGACGGGGAGATCACGACAGAATTTTTGTTGGAAGAAGTATGCGGCATGGTGGATGGTTCTCCTGTGCGTTTGTGACCATCGTAACAAAGTCTTAAAATCACTTCTCACAAAACTTGAGGAATTGCTGCAATTCCCCATCAATATATGGTGAAGTCCTGGGATCACGCCGCCCGGTAGGGTGGGCACCGCCCACCACTCAATCCTGGCCTAGACCGACCCACCCCTGCCCCTCCCGGTTGGGGATCGTTCCTGCCTCCGCCTGCGAAAACCTATCCTCTACGCATTCGACAGCCGCGCCATTGCCTGTCCGGCCAGCTTTGTGTGGGTCTCAGCCAGCATTTGCGGAATTTTCTCGGCGTGGGGGCTGCGGCGCAGACAGTCTGACAGATCCACCTGGTCGAGGTGCTCGGCCTTTTCGCCGGGGAACCAGTGGCCCGCATTGCCCAGCATGTTGTAACGAGCCTTAGCGTAGTCTTCCATGTCGAAGGCCAGCAGCAGATTCCGCAGTCGCAGAATGGCGGGAATGTTGATGTTGCCAGGGGTTTCGGCGTAGCTAGGCAGGCCCAGCTGCCAGGTGCGTAGCCAGTCTTCGCCAAGGATGGTTTGGGCGCGGCAGTGGAGGCGATCGAGCACCGGCTGCAGGTGTAGTTCAGCCTTATCCAGCAGCGGCAGCGTCTTCAGGTGCTCGTCAAAATCGGTGGGTCGCGCCGCCCCAATGCTGAGGGTGTGCACCTGGGGGTGACTGAGGCAAAACAGATCGTTGAACACTAGCGGGCTGAGTGGGTCGCACAGGTCTACTAGCT
>JBARVK010000243.1:0-7580 GCA_049646225.1 Nodosilinea sp. | reverse complement strand
CATCAAAGTCGGGCCGCAGATAGAGCAGCGGCAGCATCCAGAAGGGCTGGTCTGAACCATAGGCCGACATCAGCCCCTGGCGCACCCGACACAGGCATAGGTCGATGGGGTAGCCCTGGTGCAGGTTGCGGTACAGCAGCTGGGTAAAGGTGAGGGCTACATCGTCGGGAATGCGATCGGCCATAGCGATAACCCCCGGTATGCCCCGGTTGACCAACGCCTGCACCAAATTTTGGTCGCGCCAGCCCGCCTGGGCATCGTCCTGGGGGGTGTAAGCCCCTCGGCAGGAGTTGAACACGGCTAGACAAATGCCGTTGTTGCCCAGCAGCCCGGCCAGGTCTTCGCCGCTGAGTCGGTCGGTGAGGCCGGTCTGACGGTTGACCAAAAACAGGTCGCCGCCAGTTTCGCCCACGTCGCTGTGACCCGCGTAGTGAAACACCTGAAAATTTCCTTGCTCTAGGGCCTGCACCAGCTCAGGCCGCCCCGGTTGCTCCAAAATGGTGAGGTCTAGGGCCAAGTGACCAGGGGCGGTCGTCTGCAAACTCGCCACCAGGCTCTGCACTTCCTGGCGCAGGGCCAGCCGCTCCTGATCATCGGGGGCAGAGATAACCACCAACACCCGCAGGGGAACGCTGGCGGGTGCTAGGTGGGCGATCGCGGCCAGGTCAGATACCGTTTGGCTTTGGTAGTAACGGCACAGGGTGACATCGAGGCCGGTGGCCAGGGGGCGATCGTCGCCGTAGAGTAGTTCCCAAGGCAGGCGCTGCACCCGGCTGTCTTTGAACCCCAGCCGCAGCCGCAGGGGCTGGCGTCGGTTATGGGCAACGCTTTGGGCAGCTACCCAGCTATCGCGAATGCGCCCCTGAAAAAGGCCTTGGTAGAGAGCTTGACCCAGCTGGGTCCAAGCCTGGTCGGCCCCGAGCTGGCCGGGTAGAGAGATACCGGCAGCATGCGCTGCGGGAGTGGTTAGCAGGGCATGCAGCGGGTCTTCAAACAGCTCCTGGGCCTGGGCCAGCCAGGTTTCCAGGGGCCAGGTGACCTGGGCCTCGGCCAGGGGCACCCCGGTGGCAACCGCTTCGATGCGTAGCCAGTAGGTATCGGCCCCCAACACAGGGGTAATCGAAAGCTGAAATTCCTGGGTCACGGCCTGGGTCACGGGCGGTAGGGATACTCTTCTTTCACGGTAGCTTGCTGGGCTAGTCTCGGGCCTCGGGGTGGTCAGTTGTTGCCATCTGGCTCAATCGTCCCTGGGGTTAGGGCCATGGCCCTAGGACAGCCTATTGTTATTTACAGGGGCCTGAGGCCCGATTCCTGGCATAATTTGCTGTTCTCAGACGGCTAATTTCACCCTCCCGTGCTCTTAAGGTGCCCACTGGAATTGGTAAAAAAGCGGCGCCAATATGAATTGGCCCCCCAGCTACGAACACCTGGGGGGCCAACTCACATCAGAGATGAAGCTACGCTAGCGGACTAAACCAGGGCTTTGCGCTTAAAGGTATCGACGCCAGCATACTTGGCTTTGGCACCCAGCTCCTCCTCAATGCGCAGCAGCTGGTTGTACTTGGAGAGGCGCTCACCGCGACAGGGTGCCCCAGACTTAATCTGGCCGGTCTGGGCCCCAACCACCAGGTCGGCGATGAAGTCGTCGGGGGTTTCGCCGGAGCGGTGGCTGACCATGCAGGTGTAGCCCGCATCGTGGGACATTTTGATCGCCTCTAGGGTTTCGGTAATCGAGCCGATCTGGTTGACCTTGACCAGGGTCGAGTTGCCGACCCCGTCTTTGATTGCCTGGGCAATGATGGCGGGGTTGGTGACAAAGGCGTCGTCGCCAACCAGCTGAATGCGATTGCCCAGGCGCTGGGTCATGGCCTGCCAGCCCGCCCAGTCTTGCTCGCCGAGGCCGTCTTCGATTGAGACGATGGGGAACTGGTTGACCCAGCTCTCCCACAGGGCAATCATGTCGTCGGTGGATTTGCGGCTGTTGTCAGACTTGTAGAACAGGTAGCTACCGTCCTCCTGGTACAGCTCGCTGACGGCGGGGTCGAGAGCGATCGCAATGTCGTCTCCAGGCTTGAGCCCAGCCTTCTCAATGCCCTTGAGAATGACCTCGATCGCTTCCACATTGCTCTTAAGGTTGGGGGCAAAGCCACCCTCGTCGCCGATCGCGGTGCTGTAGCCCGAGGCCTTGAGCACCGACTTAAGGGCGTGGTAGACCTCGGCCCCGTAGCGCAACCCCTCGGAGAACGTGGGCGCACCCACCGGGGCAATCATAAATTCTTGAAAGTCAACGCTGTTGTCGGCGTGGGCACCGCCGTTGATGATGTTGAAACAGGGCACCGGCAGCAGCACCGAGTCGGGGCCGCCCAGGTGCACGTAGAGGGGAATATCAGCCGCGATCGCCGCCGCTCGAGCCACAGCCATCGACACGCCCAGAATGGCGTTAGCCCCCAGGGTGCCTTTGTTGTCGGTGCCGTCGAGAGCGAGCATTGTGTGGTCGACAGCCGCCAAGTCCATCGCATCCATGCCGATAATAGCCGGGGCGATAGCGTCGTTAACATTGGCTACGGCCTTGAGTACGCCTTTGCCACCGTAGACCGATTTGTCGTCATCCCGCAGTTCTAGAGCTTCGCGAATCCCGGTAGAGGCCCCAGACGGAACGCCAGCCCGGCCTTTAGCTCCCCCTTCTAGCACCACATCAACCTCCACGGTGGGATTACCCCGCGAGTCGAGAATCTGCCTACCGTGAACCGATGTAATTGCAACCATGACTACTACTCCGTTGGTAATTCCGTTAACCGTTGCAACCCCCGCCCCACAGAGCGCATGGGCTGAAGTATTTGATTATCCTGTCGTATCCTACCGGGTGAACAGACCTTTTCTAACGTCATCTCGGCCATCGTGTCGCCGCCGCAGACCATCGGGCTGTCTCTTGCACAGAATAACGGCAAAACGCTGCAAAAACTGTTGAACTCCCTACAGCCAAATAAGGCGAGGAATGAACTATGGGGGCATAGGCCGGGTGGGCGTTGCCAATATTTGATAGGACAATATTGACCAGTACCATGACACGGCCTGACGCGACTTTCACCCCTCTATGCAATGGTTCTAGCCGTCTGGGCTATCTATACCGAGTAAGAAGAGGCTTCATCTAACACCTGTAGCTGCTGGAGTTCTCGGCGATCGCTGTAGAGATCGATATAGCGCTGAAAGAGCTGCATCGCCTGGCTCGCCTCTCTCCGTTGCAGCGGTCTGCGCGACAGCTGCTTATAACTGCGACGGGCCAAGTGCCGCAGGTAGGGTAAGTCTTCTAGCAGGGTCAGGCTAGCCGCCAGCAGCAGCATAGCTTTGAGCAGCTCTCTGGGCCATTTTAGATCGCTAAACATTTGAATACACAGGTAGTGTTCGTCAGTAGTTAACGGAATGACGTTGAACAAAACGCGAATACACTTTTGGCCGTAAGCAGGTACTTTGAGTTCAATTTGGTGGGGCGAGTGGATGGTCAAATCGACATCGACACTGGGGTCGCGCCACAGTCTTAAAACGTTGAAGGGTGAGTCAAGCACCGTTTTAAAGCGAATCTGCCCGCCCTCCTGAGTTGCTTGAAAATGACTGATTTTAATTACTTTCAAATTGCCCAGGCTAAAGCGGTGAATGTCTTCTAGGTGCTTGAGATTGAGCAAATGATAAATCTGGCACAGGTAGGGAAAGGGCAGGCGATAGCTCTGCTGGGCAATGCAGTCTGAGCCGGGGGGAACCGCGATCGCCGGAGCCGGCAAGTCTTTCTCGTTCAAAAGAGTTGTTGTAGACGGGTCTTCAACCAGACCAATACAGACCCACGCCATCAACAAGACCAGCGCTATCAGACAGTAGGAAATATCGTTGACGTTGATGTCTGTCTGGGCAAAAGCGGCCAGACCCCGTTCGACAGCGCCGTAGCCTATTGCCGGAATAGCCAAAAGCCACAAACCGTACTTAAAAATATTGCGCTTTAGAATATCCTCAACGGGCGCATGGGTTTCGCTGATGTGGGTCAAATATGCTCTTACTTTGTCAGGTTGAAACATACCCATACCCCTTTGCCGGGCAATGAAAAGAAAGTTAACGCTTAACCAAACGTTAAAATCTTTCTCAATGGATCCCCCTCAACCATTGGAGAGAGATCAGTCCCTCATCCACACTTGGGCAGATTAAAAAAGTTGGCCAAAATCCTCCTATTGACACCTCAGGAAATGACGAGGTTAGGTGGTTAATACAGATTGGCGATAATTGGAGAGATGGGCCTGCCCGACCGACTTGATTCGCCCCGCCCCCTACCAACTACCGGATGCGCCCCCGCCGGAGGATTGCCCACCGCCACCGCCCCCAGAACGGCTCGAGCTAGAGTGAGTGACTCGGGCCAAAGTGCGGGTGTAGTGGTGGGTGCGATCGCAGAACTGGCAAACTTCGTCCACCTCGGCGGTGCCCGTGCTGTGCTCGGTGGGTGCGATCAGCGTGCGGCTGGTCACCCGCATGGTTCTGTGGCGGCAGCCAGGGCAAGTTTGATAGCCAGAACCAAGGTGTTTGTAGTCAAAAATCTCGTGGTGGCCGCAGCTGCCGCAGAGCCAAACGTCGTAGTCTACCGACTTAATCGACTCCTCCTTGCGCTGGCCGGGATCGAGGTAGCGATCGTCAGCCTGCTCGTCCAGCCGCTCCATTTCAACCTGGCACTGGGGGCAGGTGCGCTTGCGGTAGCGTTTCCAATGTCCCAGGGCAAAAAGACCTGATACAGTCCCAACGCCGCCCGCCGCCAGACCGCCCCCGATCGCCACCTCAGGCGAAACCCAGCTGGCTACGGCAGGTGGCAGAAAAGACAGCACCGGGTTTACCGATGGCGGCTGGCTGGGGTCAAAGTTTTCGACAATTTCGCTGACGCCGATCGCGGTGCCCTGGCTGATGTTGCCCTGCCTAAACTGGGGCAAAATAGCGTCGTCGATAATAGCCTGGGCCACCCGGTCATAGCGAGGGTCGTAGCCCCTGCCCAGCTCAATACGTACCTTGCGATCGCTGGGAGCTACCAGCAGCAAAATACCGTTGTCGCGGGCGGCGCTGCCAATGCCCCAGGTGTTAAACAGGTTGGTGGCAAAGGGCTCAATAGCGGCATCGCCCGTGCCGTAGTCGTAGATGGAGTTCACCGTCAGCAGTACCGCGTGGACCCCAGTGCGATCGCGAAACTCTGCTAGCTGGACCCTGACCTGGCTCTTTTCGCTGACGCTCAACACCTGGCCGTAGTCGTTGACGTAGGCATCTTGAAAAGCGGGATAGGCGGCCTGGGCAGGCCCCGTACCCCACAGGGCCGGTACTAAAAGCGCGATCGCGCTGGCTATTGCCAACAGCCAATAGCGATATCGGCTTAGCCTCACTGTCCAAACCCGACAACCGACGACCGACTTGATAGACATACCAGAGGGCTCAGCAAACGACTAGTCCAAGCATTCCCACGCTAACGCTGCGCCTTTTAAATCGCGATTGATTGCAATCTTTCGTTTCTGGTCTTTAAAGAATCTCTATGGCTTCACTTGCAGCGCGATGAATCAGTCTTTTGAGCGATCGCAGCTCTGTTACGATCCAGTTTCTTTCCGCTCAGGATAGGGCTATGGTGAAACCAGATACCTACTTTTCCCATGCTGCAAATTACGCCCCGCACCACCATTCCCCTCAGCGATATTGAGCTGAGCGCCGTTCGCTCCCAGGGGGCGGGGGGCCAAAACGTGAACAAAGTGGCTACCGCCATTCACCTGCGGTTTGATATTCATGCCTCGTCCCTGTCGCCGCTCTACAAAGAGCGCCTGCTGGCCCTCAGCGACAGCCGCATCACCCAGGATGGCGTGATTGTGATCAAAGCCCAGCAGCACCGCACCCAGGATCAAAACAAAGAAGACGCCCTCAATCGCCTCAAAGCGCTAATTCAGAGCGTCACCGTTACCCCCAAAAAGCGTAAACCCACCCGGCCCTCTAAAAGCGCCCAGAAAAAGCGGCTCGATCGCAAAACCAAACGCAGTCACCTCAAGGCCCAGCGGGGCAACGTGCGCGATTCGGGGTGACTATCTGCTGTTAATGGCCACACCGCCCGTCAGTTCAAAATGAAAGCGGCAGAGCTAGCTTAACCTCAGTTCGGGATAGCGTCGTCCCCTCCTTTGGAGGGGTGCCCGAAGGGCGGGGTGGGTCAAAACGGCTACAGCAAGTAATCAGCTGCATACGGTGATGTTCCGCCGCTAGCGCTGACTGACCCACCCCTACCCCTCCCAGGAGGGGACGGCAGGCCTGCTTTTGCAGAGAATTTTCTTATCCCGAACTCAGGATAGCTTAGCCAGTTCTGTCAGCGATCGCGGCTCTTTGCCGGAGTTTTGTACCACCATGCTCCTATCCATGTATCAACTGCGGAACGGCATCAAAAAAAGGCGGATAGCAACTGCTATCCGCCTTTCTAGCTAGCCAGAGCAAAGCCGTGGGCTAGGTGGCCCAATTAGCCATTCGAGCCGGGCTCAGAGAACTCAGCATCGATCACATCGTCGCCGCCACCGGAGCTATCACCAGGGGTAGCATCCGCGCCGGGGGCAGCACCCTCAGCATCGCCACCGGCCTGCTGGTACAGGTTGGTGCTCATGCTGTACAGAGTTTGCTGCAGCTCGCCCGTGAGGGTTTTGATGGTGTCAAAGTCCTCGGCGGCGATCGCATCGCGCAGCACCTTGATCTGCTCCTCGGCTTTCTCCTTATCGGCAGCGGGCACCTTGTCGCCCATGTCGGTGAGCTGCTTCTCGGCCTGGTAGGCCAGCGAGTCAGCCTGGTTCTTGAGGTCGATGTGCTCGCGACGCTCTTTGTCAGCCGCAGCGTTGGCTTCGGCATCTTTCACCATGCGATCGACTTCGTTGTCGTCGAGGGTCGAGGCCCCAGAAATGGTGATGGTCTGCTCTTTGCCGGTGCCCTTGTCCTTGGCGGTGACATTCAAAATGCCGTTGGCATCGATGTCGAAAATCACCTCGATTTGGGGCACGCCACGGGGGGCAGCCGGAATGCCAGAGAGCTGGAAGGTACCCAGGCTCTTGTTGTCGCCAGCCATTTCGCGCTCGCCCTGGAGCACTTTGATCTCCACGTTGGTCTGACCGTCTTGGGCGGTCGAGAACACCTCCGACTTCTTGGTGGGAATGGTGGTGTTGCGGGGAATCAGCTTGGTCATCACGCCGCCCAGGGTTTCGACCCCCAGCGACAGGGGAGTGACATCAAGCAGCAGAATGTCTTTGACTTCACCAGCCAGCACGCCGCCCTGAATGGCCGCACCCACCGCAACCACCTCGTCGGGGTTCACGGTTTCGTTGGGCTCTTTGTCGAGAGTGCGCTTGACCACATCCTTAATCGCCGGAATGCGGGTCGAACCACCCACCAGCACCACTTCGTCGATGGCGCTCTTGGCAATTTTGGCGTCTTTCATCGCCTGCTCGACGGGGATGCGGCAGCGATCGATCAGATCGGCGCAGAGCTCTTCGAACTTGGCCCGGGTTAGGGTCATTTCGAGGTGCTTAGGGCCGTCCTGGGTAGCGGTGATA
>JBARVK010000242.1:0-9725 GCA_049646225.1 Nodosilinea sp. | reverse complement strand
CATATAAATAGTCTATTAATCTTTTCTGAATCAAAAAACTGTCTTAAGATTTAAACTCCTAATTCAGAATTTTGATCTTCTATTGTGGCTTTTTAGCCACATTTCTTTATGTTAAAACACGGCTCCATTTCTTTCTTGCTGTTAAGAAATACTGGCAAAGCTACAGTTTTGCTTTAAGGCCACTTTTAGCAGATTTCTGTACTCGCGATCGCCAACCATGTAGGCCCCAAACCGCTCCAGGTGTGGGTTCATCATTTGGGCATCGAAGAGAATGAAGTGACGCTGGCGCAGGTGCTCAACCAGCTTGACCATCGCTACCTTAGAGCCTTCAGAAATGCGAAAGAACATCGACTCGCCAATAAACGCGCCGCCGATAACCAGGCCCAAAATCCCGCCCGCCAGTTCGTCCCCCTGCCAGGTTTCAAAGCTGTAGGCCCAGCCCGCCCGGTGGAGTTCGCCATAGACCTGCCGGAGTTCGTCAGATATCCAGGTGGTGTCGCGATCGGCACAGCCGCTGACCACCTCTTCAAAGGCCTGGTTGATGGCGACCCGAAAGCGATTTTGGTTAAGCGATCGCCGCAGTGACTTGGGATAGCGAAAGCGATCGTCCAGCGGAATCAGGGTACGCTGGCGACTCGAATACCAGCCCAGATCGCTGCCCTCACCGTCGGCCATCAAAAAATACCCTTGGGAGTAACCGCGAATAATGGCATCCAGGTCGTACTTGATGGGGATCACGGCACTGTGTACAACAAAGGGCGAGTTGATGATTCATTACGCTCAGGTGCCATCGGCCTTAGCTGAGAAGCTCAAGCGATAGAATTGAGTGTGTAGTATTGAGTGTACAGAAGGTTTTCTCAGGTTGCTTCACCCCTCGCACCGATGACTGACCCCCTCGACTCCATCAAGCTGCCGCCCCCGGAAGATGCTCAACAGGAGGGCCGGTGGCTGAGCGCTGCGCTGCTCACCTGGCTCAACGCCGAGTACCTGCCCGAACCCGCTAATCGGACGATCGCCGAGCGGGCCTCGCAGGTGTTTGTGCGCCAGCGCATGGAGGGCGAAAACGACGTCGGCTCCCTAGTCATGGCGATTCTGACTGAGCTGCAAGCGTTCGATTTTTCTGACAGCTTCTACGGCGAGTTTGCCGTGGCCAATGCCGTCGGCGACCTGCTGTTTGATAGCCTGGGCATCGATCGCTGCTGCGGGCGATCGACCACCCTTGAGGCTAACCGGATTGGCACCCTCGGGGACGATCGCGATCCAGGCCAAGAGGCATCAACGGATTAAAACCCCATTGCCCTGGCCACAGTGGCGGAGTCGGGATTGAGGTTGCCTTTGACCTGGTTGTTGCTGTGGGCGATCGCGGTGTCGGGATCCTTCAAACCGTTGCCAGTGAGCACACAGACAATATTGGCCCCGGCGGGCACCTGGTCTTTCACCTTTAAAAGGCCGGCCACCGAGGCCGCACTCGCCGGTTCGCAGAACACCCCCTCCAGGGCCAGCAGCCGGTAGGCCGCGAGGATTTCTTCGTCAGTCACCGCGTTAAACTCCCCCTGGCTGGCGTCGCGCACCGCCTCGGCCTTAGTCCAGCTGGCGGGATTGCCAATGCGAATGGCTGTTGCCAGCGTGTGGGGGTCACTGACCACGTGACCGCTGACCAGCGGGGCCGCCCCAGCCGCCTGGAACCCCATCATGCGGGGTAGGCGGCTGCACTGACGCTGCTGGTGATACTCGCAAAACCCCATCCAGTAGGCGGTAATGTTGCCAGCATTACCCACCGGAATGCATAACCAGTCCGGCGCATCGCCTAGGGCATCGACCACCTCAAAGGCCCCGGTCTTTTGCCCCTCTAGACGGTAGGGATTGACCGAATTCACCAACGTAATAGGGTAGTCCTCCGCCAAGTCGCGCACCATCGTCAGGGCGTCGTCAAAGTTGCCATTGATGGCTAGCACTTCGGCTCCGTAGAGCAAGGCCTGGGCTAGCTTGCCTAGCGCCACATAGCCCTCGGGAATGAGCACAAAGGCCCGCATGCCCCCGCGGCGGGCGTAGGCCGCCGCCGCCGCCGAGGTGTTGCCCGTGCTGGCACAGATCACCGCTTCGGCACCCGCTTCTTTGGCCTTAGAGATGGCCAGAGTCATGCCCCGGTCTTTGAAGCTGCCGGTGGGGTTGAGACCGTCATACTTAACCCAGACGCTCACATCTTTACCGATCTGCTGAGCCAGTATCGGCATTGGAATCAGCGGTGTGTTGCCTTCGTGCAGAGTAACCACCGGGGTTTGCTCGGTGACAGGCAGGTAGGGGCGATAGGCTTCAATCAGCCCCGGCCAGGGCTGAAGCCTGGTTGACTGGGGGTGAGAGCCTGGGGCGGCGGTGGCAGGATCGAGGCTTAAAGTCACGGTAGGTCGAGAATACTACTACTAATCAGAAGCAGGCCCAGGGGACAGCAGCCCGACCGTAATGATCGGCTTTTGTGTCTCCTAGTTTACCGTGAGCCTTGACCTCACCGATCACCTGCGGTAGCTTTGGGCCACCGCTGAGGACGATGGCTCTACCCGATGGCTATCCAGTTGGCAGACTGCCCATGCTAAACCGATTGGTGCAACGTATTGGTTTAAGATTGCCCTCTGGACAGTAAGGTTAAAATACTTTAACTTTCTGACTGAGCATAAATTCCTATTTTGTTAAACTGCCCATGAATGCCCCCTTAGATCACGCCAATGTTCAGCCAGCCGCTCCCGCTGGTGGGTCGGCCCTAGCGCCATCGATAGCATCCCCCCAGGGGCGCGAAACGGCCCCCGCCCCCGATGACAAAATCTGCTGGGTCGAAGTGCACCAGGTGCCCTACCTACCCAATCAGCAGGTTGAGCTGCTGCATCTGCAGGCCGAGGCGGATGCGCTGTTGCTACAGCTGCAGGCCATGCACCAGCGGCGGCAGGCTACCAGCACGATCGCCCTAGACCAACCTCAGGTCTAATGTCCGGCCTTTATCGCCCCGCCTCTGCTCCTCCACGCCATTCGGGTGCTGAATACCCTCCATAGCCTGGCGAAAATGCGCCACTTTTTGAAAAATTCGCTAAGGTTAGGGGCAAATTGTGGGGAGATGCTGCGATGACCGACGCTACTAAGCTCAAGCTCGCTGGGCAAACGAAGCTCAACGGCCTATCTAAGCGCAAGCTGTACTCGGCTATTTCAGGTGGTTTGCTGCTGGCGATCGCGGCAGGCGC
This sequence comes from Nodosilinea sp., assembly GCA_049646225.1. Taxonomy (GTDB): domain Bacteria; phylum Cyanobacteriota; class Cyanobacteriia; order Phormidesmidales; family Phormidesmidaceae; genus Nodosilinea. The sequence goes on along the minus strand of JBARVK010000242.1, from coordinate 6,498 downwards.
AGCTCTCAAGCTCTCCCTGGGGAGATCTGGCTCAACTGAGGTGGCCGAGGCAGACCCTAGCGTAGCGGCTACCGATGCCACTCCCACCCGTGCCGATGGCGCGCTCACGCCCCAAACCGACCCAGCGGCCACGCCATTTCACACCCAGCCTTTCTTTCAACCCTCAGCACCTCTGAGCTTAGCCGACCCCAATTTACTTCGCTCCACACCTTCACAAGCTCGAGTAGAGGCGGTTACGGCGGGTCGCCCTGACCCCTTTGCCTCGGTGGTGCTGCCCGGCCCCCAGGCGTCACGCCCTAGGCCAGCGGCGGCTGTCCTCACGCCAGTGCCTCCTGCCGTGGCGGCTCGCGGCCTGCCAACGGTGCCGGTAGCGGCTACCCAGAGCCTGCCTTCCCTGCCCCAGGCACCGGTTCCATCGGTCACGCTACCCAGCCTGCCCACCCCCTTCCTGGCCGGTAGCGTGCCGCCCAGTCCTACCGATATCGCGGTTGCCCCGACCGGCCAGGCTAACTTTCAAAATCTAGTCGACCAGGTGGTCGTGAGCGGTGTGGTGCAGGTAGGCAGCGGCGTTAGCGTCATTGTGACCGAGCCAGGCAGTACCGTTAGCCGTCGGGTGACCCAGGGCGACCTGCTGGCTGGCGGACGTATCAAGGTCAAGTCAGTAGATATGTCTGGTCAAGAACCTATCGTGGTGCTGACCTACGACGGCCAAGACTACACCCGCAGCGTTGGAGCGCCGATGGTGAGCTCACTGTAGCCCTAATTTAGACCCAGCGGACATGGGGAACGCGATCGCGGCTCGGTTTAGACCTGGCCGCATCGATTAAACTTGAGAAGGCTGCGAATCAGATAGCGTTTTACCTCGCTCAAACCAGTCTTGGTTTGGTGCTAACTATCTGACCGGCGTTGTACCCAGCATCGCTAGCGAATGGGGTTAAAGGTAGCCTATGGGCAGTGGCAAGATAGCGTCTGGCAAACAAAAAACGCAGCGACCGCTGCGGCTCGATAGTGCCGACACCTACGACTGCCCGGTCTGTCGTCACGGGCAAATGCAGCCTATGGCCCTGATGGATGCCTATGCCTGTAGCTTTTGCCGCCATATTTTCGACGTCAACCTAGACCAGCAAACGGTGCATGTCGTCGATAGCGTGCAGCCCATGGGCTGGCGCTGGCAGGGCTGGCGCTGGCAGCCTCTCTACCAAAGCCGTAGCGACATTACTCTCACCCTGTGGCTAGTGGGTCTGGCCCTAGTTATTTTTCCGGCTGGGATTGTAGCCCTGGGGGGATACGTGTTTCCTCCCCTGGACGCAAGCACGAGCATTAACTGGTCATTGGTCTGGGCTGTAGGCACCTTGTTTGCTCACGGCACCATGGTGGGCTGGCTAGTGGCTGAGCATTACCAGTTTCCGTTTTACGTCATGACCAAGATTCGGCTGCAAAGGCTGATGGCTCGCCTGCCGGGCTGAAGGTAGTGTTCTGCCTAGCAGTCGGGGCCAGAAAACCAGACCAGGGGCATATCGGTTTCGCTGCGCCAGCGCACCCAGCCTTCTGCCGTGCTTGAACCCGGCAGCGGAGTGCAGCCCTGGGCCGGTTGGGTGACGCGCACCCGCAGCCAATCGCCATCGAGATCGATGGGTTGGATAATACTATTTGGCCCCACCAGCGCCTGGAGGGGCGCGGTACCCCTGGGCGCTAGTCGCATGGGCTGCGATAGCCCAGGCCGCCGGAACTCGATGCGAGCCGCACGTTTCATTGAGGTTTCCCAGGTTTCGACCGTTAGGGGCATATCCCCTAGCCCCAGATGGGACGTGTGGGCCCAGGCGGTACCCGCTGGCGTGTACTGAAAGCGAAACCAGCCGTCGGGCCGGATTTCGAGCACCGGAAAGGTGTAAAGCTGTTGGTCGGTTTGCACCATTGAGAAGGCGGCATCGCGACCAATGGCCAGGGGGGCAGCGTCGTTGGGAACTAGCCAGCCGTTGATTAGCCAGCCCCAGTGGGATTGCTCGGGCGTGGGGTAGATGGGGAGCGCTACCCCCTGTAGCCAGTCGGCGCCTTCAGAGATGTCGCTAGACTCCGCCGAGTCAGGTCGCAGCTGACCGACGCCCACGTTGTCGTTGGGGGCAGGGTCGAGGCCAATAATGCCGGCTTCGTTTGGCACGATGGCGGCTGGCACCGGGCTGGGCAGGGGCGGAACCCTAGGATTAGCTGGCTCTTGTTTGTCTCTGCGTTGGGGGGCGGCGGCGAAGGCTGAGGCCGCAGGGATGATTCGCGGTGCGACACCCCCCGGCAGGGCGATCGCGGCCAGCAGTCCGCTGGCTAGCGCGACTCTGAAGAGCGACTTCGAGAGCTGGTGCCGAAGGGAGTGGAGGGAAATATGCATAACGGGACAACGGCCAGGGGCAATATCAACAACATCAATAGTATTGAGCCAGTACGACTGCGATCGCCGTTTGGATGAAGCCGCATGGGGCGGCGACCCAGTCGAACTGTAGCTAGTATGGCCTTTTGACTCTGCCCTTGGCCAATACCGGGCCGACTGAATCCATGCCTAGGGTCTACTGTGCCTGATATAACACCTCTACGGATGAACTATTCGGTCATGGCCACCGATGCCGCCCTTCTCTTGATCCATCCAAGCTACCCCGCTCGGCTCCGCAGCACCGTCAGCAGCTTCAGAAAATGCTCTGGCAGAGGGGCGATCGCAACCACCGTTTCCCCCGTGGCCGGGTGGCGCAGCTCTAGCCGCTCGGCGTGGAGGGCCTGCCCCGGCAGATTGACCCCCACATCGCGGCCCGAGCCATAGGTGGGGTCGCCGACAATAGGGTGCCCTACGTAGGTGCTGTGGACGCGGATCTGGTGGGTGCGGCCTGTCTCCAGGCGAAAGCGCAGCAGGGAGAAGTTGCCCAGGCGCTCTTCCACCTGCCAGTGGGTAACGGCGGTGCGGCCTTTTTCGAGGGGCACGACGGCATTTTTCTTGCGATCGGCGGGGTGGCGACCCAGCGGCGCATCAATGGTGCCAGAGTTGGCCTTGGGGGCACCGTAGACCAGACCAAGGTATTCCCGCCGGGCGGTTTTGGCTTTCATTTGAGCCTGGAGATCGCTGTGGGCCAGGTCAGTCTTGGCCACCACGATCGCCCCGGTGGTGTCTTTATCGAGCCGGTGCACAATGCCGGGGCGCTGCACGCCGCCGATGCCCAGCAGCTGGTCGCCGCAGTGGGCCAGCACGGCGTTGACCAGGGTGCCGCTCATGTTGCCCGGGGCCGGGTGCACGACCAGGCCAGCGGGCTTGTTGAGAATAATCAGGTGCTCGTCTTCGTAGAGAACGTCGAGGGGAATATCTTCGGCGGTGAGTTCGAGCGGGCGGGGCTCGGGAATGGTGAGGTGGATGCGATCGCCCACCTGCACCGCCGCTTTCTTATTGGTGCAGAGCTGCCCGTTGATCTGGACGTACTCCCAGTCAATCAGCTTTTGGATCCGGTTTCGGGAGAGTTCTTTGACATGGGCGGTCAGCCAGCGATCGATCCGTTCGGGATCGGCCATGTCAACGGTGAGTTCGAGGGTTTGGTCGGCGATGGCGGATGGGTTGAGCGCGGTAGGGTTTCTATAATTAATCATAGTCCGCCCTGTTCTTGGTCATGCCATGAGCCCTAGCCCAATGACCTCCCCCCGCGCCGCCCTAGCGCCTGGTCAACTGCGCCGCATTCATCACCTGGCCTTGAATGTGAAGGATATGGATGCCTCGCGGCGCTTTTACGGCGGCCTGCTGGGGCTGCGAGAATTAACGGGGGATGAGGTAGACGACACGCTGAAAGATCTGGTCGCCACGGGCAAAGTCGCCAACTTTGTGCTGCCCGATGGCCTAATTCTGGACTTATTTGGTGCCCCAGACTTGGAGCCGCCTGACCCAGACCCCGATAAGTCGTTTACCCGCGCCTATCACCTGGCCTTTGACATTGAGCCATCAGAGTTTGATGGCGCTCTGGCCGTGCTAAAAGCGAATGGGGTGGCGATCGCCCACGGCCCCGTCACCCGCCCCACCGGACGCGGCGTGTACTTTTATGACCCCGATGGTTTTATGGTCGAGATTCGCTGCGATCCGGTTCAATAAGTTTGTGGGTCAGCCGCAGGGGCCGCCTCAACACGATGTCTTCAGGGCGGGGGCGACCTGGTTATAGATATAGCCACATGGGTCAGGACAGCATGCTAATGCCGTCATTCAGCTACTACAGGGCAAGAAATGTTCTAACGATGATAGCGACAGCTATCAGGAGGATTGAGAGAGCTGCAAATCGACGTATGGGGCTTATTTGGCCGGGTACACCGGATCTTTGTCGATCACCACGGGTTCCTGGTACAGCAGGGCCGTAAAGGTCACCGTTGAGCCCAGCCCTTCACCCATGCTGATAAACTGCACCACGCCGCCCATGGCCTCTACCAGGCGTTGAGAAATCGCCAGACCCAGCCCGGTGCCGCCGTACTGGCGGGTGCGATCGCCGTCTACCTGACTAAAACTTTGAAACAGCCGATCCTGCTTTTCTAGCGAAACGCCAATGCCCGTGTCGGCAACGCTGATTTTGACCAAGCCTGGCCAGGTTTTGCCCTGGCGCTCGACCTTTTGCGGCTTGACCTCAGCGCTGATGGTCACGCCCCCCTCGTGGGTAAACTTAATGGCGTTGCCGACTAGGTTGATAAATACCTGAAATAGCCGCTGGTAGTTGCCGTTTATTCTGATGTCGTCGCGGGTAGCGGGTAGCAAAATTTCAAAAGACAGCCCTTTTTGGTCAGCCTGGTGGCGAATGAAATTTTCCACATCCGTCAGCAGTTCCTTGAGGCTGACGGGCACCATGTCAATCTCCATTTTGCCCGCTTCAATTTTGGCGATGTCGAGCACATCGTTGATCAGCTGTAGGAGGTGAATGGCTGACTTATGGGCTTCTTCAATAAATTCTTCCTGCTCGGCGGGGTCATCGGCCATGCCGTCGAGCACCAGCTTGAGAAAGCCGATCATGCCGTTGAGGGGCGTGCGCAGCTCGTGGGAGGTGTTGGCCAAAAACTCGCTCTTCAGCCGAGAGGCTTCTTCGGCCTGCTGACGGGCTTCTTCGGCCTGGCGGCGGGCCTCTTGGAACTCGCGCTGCTTTTCCATCAGGCTGGCATTGGCCTGCTGTAGTTTGACGGCTAGGGCGTGGCTTTCGCCAAACAGGGTGGCGTGGGCGATCGCGGTACCCACCTGATCGGCCAGATCGGTGAGCAGGTTAAGTTCCACATCAGACCAGGGGCGATCGGGGCAATCGAGGAGCACGATGAAGCCGTTGATGGTGCTTTGGTAGCGGGTGGCGACGGCAACGGCGGCGGGGTCAGCGGGCTGCCGGGGAGGCACCACGGCCACCGATGCCCGAGCGGCGGCGCTGAGGCACGGGGTTTCGGCGAGCAGCCATGCCTGCCCCTGAAGAGACGGTAGATCGCTCGAGCGCATGTATTCGGCGGCGATCGTAGCCGACTCAGGGGCCTGATGGGGGGCTGCACCACAGCTAAAGACCAGACAGCGATCGACGTTAAAGAGGTCGCCAAGGCCCTCCACCGTCTGCTGGCGAATGATGTCTAAATCGAGCGTCCAGCGGACGTTGCGGGTGATTTGGTTGAGCCGGGGCGAGTACGTCTGAAGCTGGGTGCAGGCGGCTGGGGTCATCTCGGCGGTCCCGGCGGCCGTGACTTGCAACCACGATGGGTCGGCCAGGCCGTGTAGGTTGGTCAGGTGGCCCGTGGCGGCAATGCGAGAGAGCGCGCCGTTTGGGCCTAACAGAGGTTGTAGCAACCACTGCATATCTACACTGTGGGAGCCTAAAGGGCAGCGACCGGCTAGGGGCACAGTCTCGTGGCGGGTGGCCACGGTGTGAAGGACCTGCTCCAGCGCTTGAGGTTTGGCAAACGAGACAATGTCACCCAGCGATCGCCCTACCCAGCTGGCCGTCAGCGCCGTCGGCAGGGTCTTTGACCCCGCTGTTTGCACCGACTCTACAATGCCGCTGGGACTCAGCACCATAATCCATACGGAGAGAGGATCCGCCTGGCTGTCTATGGCTAAAGCAGGAGTGGAGCGGGGCGATCGCATAGGAAGGGAGAGCCAGAACGTTCCCATGTTAACCAACCAACTCCACCGATGGCTCTAGCTGGCCATCAATTGGTTAACGAAAAGTGATGATTTAATCATTCCACTCGCCCTTGGGGGGCACCGCTGGGTTGCGGGGCAGATGGCGCACCAGGTCGTCTTCGTAGCGGCGATCGCCCCGTAGCCACTGGCGCAGCGCCACATCAATCACCTTGCTGGGGTCGGAGCTGAGGTGAGTCACCTGGTCAAGCAGATCTTTATCGATTTGGACGGAGAGATCGACTTTATCCGCCGACCGTTCGCCGGAATGGGGGGCAGAGTTTTGCATAGTGGGTCGCCTGAGCTGCCAGGTGGTGATAGGGATATTAATCTTAAGTCTAAGCCCTAGGACG
>JBARVK010000241.1:0-11400 GCA_049646225.1 Nodosilinea sp. | reverse complement strand
GGGCTGGCTTGTGTGCTGCTGGTGGCGGCGCTGGGGTTGATCAAGCGGCGGCCAGGGTGGGCCAGGGGGGCGATCGCTCTGGCGCTGGGTCTGCTGCTGGTGAGCAGTAACGACGTGGTGGCGACTGGGGTCATGCGATCGCTGGAGTGGCGCTACCCAGACAGCGTCGATTTGCCCGAGGCCGAGGCGATCGTGGTGCTGGGTGGAGCGGTTAAGCCGCAGTTTCCGCCCCGCCCCTGGATTGATGTGGCCGAGGAGGGCGATCGCGTGCTGCACGGGGCCCGGCTGTACCTGGCCGATAAAGCGCCCCTGCTGGTGTTCAGCGGTGGGCGCATTACCTGGGGGCAGGGCCAAACCCGCTCCGAGGCGGAGGATATGGCCGAGCTGGCCGTCGCCCTGGGCGTGCCCCCCAGCGCTATGCTGCTGGAGCCCAATTCGCTCAATACGTTTGAAAATGCGGCCTATACCCAGGTTTTACTGGCCGATCGCGGCATTGAGCGTATTCTGCTGGTCACCTCAGCGATGCATATGCCCCGTTCCCTAGCCATTTTTAGAAAGCAGGGGTTTGAGGTGATTCCGGCCCCGACCGATTTCCACGTTGCTTTGGACCCTCAAGATCCTGACCAAACGACCTGGCAGGGGCGCGCCCTGAGTCTGATGCCGCAAACCGAGAACCTGCACTACCTCACCCGCGCCCTGAAGGAATACCTGGGCATTGGCATCTACTGGCTTAAGGGCTGGCTGTAGAGGCCGATGCCTACCCTAAGGGGGTGCCAATTGGCGGCTGAGCTGGTACTGTTTCACCGTAGCTATAGTGGCCCGTTATGTCTTCTGTCGCCCCTCCGTTACTACACCAGCAGGTGTATTCCCTCGATCACGCTGCCTGGGTAGAGCGGCTCGCCACCACCGAGAACCTGCTGATCATCCAAGACCTCGACGGGGTGTGTATGGGGCTGGTCAACGACCCCCTCGACCGGGTGGTTGACTCGGCCTACCTGGAGGCCACCCAGCGCTTTGACGGCCACTTCTACGTGCTGACCAATGGCGAACACACGGGCCAGCGGGGCATGAACGGCATCGTCGAGCGCACCCTGGGGGGAGCAGAGTCGGCCCAGGCCGGGCGCTACTACCTGCCGGGTCTGGCGGCGGGGGGCGTGCAGTGGCAAACTCGGGCCGGCCAAATTTCGCATCCGGGGGTGAGCGAAGCCGAGCTGGCCTTTTTGGCGGCGGTGCCAGACCAGATGAGCGATCGCCTGCGCCAATTCTTTGCGCCCTATTCCACAGTTCTGGCTGGCCAAGCCCTGGAGCAGGCCATTCAGGCGTCGGTACTAGACAATATGGCCTCGCCCACGGCCAACCTCAACACCTTTTATAACCTGCTGGGCGATCATCAGACCCTCTACACCGATCTTCAGTACGCCATGCAGACGCTGATGGAAGACCTGCTGCGCGATGCGGCTCGCCAGGGGCTAGCAGGCTCATTTTTTGTGCACTACGCCCCCAACCACGGGCGCGGCCCCGATGGCACAGAGATCGTCTGGTTTAGCCAAGGTGCCGAGTCGGGGACTACCGACTTTCAGTTCATGCTGCGAGGGGCGATTAAAGAAGCGGGGGTACTGGCCCTGCTCAACCGCTACTACGCCGACAGAACGGGAGACTATCCTTTGGGAGAAGACTTTAGCGTGCGCCAGGCCCCCCACAGCCACGGCGAGCTGCTGGACTTAGTGAGCCAAAACTTTGACCCGGCGCTGATGCCAACCCTGGTGGGGGTGGGCGACACGGTGACCAGCGTGGTGGTGATGGAAGACGGGCAGCCAGTGGCGAAGCGGGGCGGCAGCGATCGCAACTTTTTGCACCTGATTCAGGCGATCGGCCAGCAGTTTGACACTGGCAACCTGGTCACCTACGTCGACAGCAGCGGCGGCGAACTCAAAAACCGCAAAGCGCTCAGGCTAGAAGATCGCGGCGGCACCAGTGTCGTCATCGAAGGCCCCGGTGATGCCCGCGATGGGGACGATCCGCTGGTGCTCAACGTGGTCTTTCCCGGCGGCTACCGGCAGTACTGCCAGGCGTTTCAAACCGCTGCCGCCCGGCGACCATAACGCTCAAACAATCTGAGACAATGACCTGGCGAAGCATTCAAAAAGCTAGGGATCAGCGATGGCGACAGTAGATCAACAGGTGATTGGGGTCGATTTGGGTGGCACCGCGATCAAGCTGGGGCGCTTTACCCAAGCGGGTAACTGTCTGGCCGACTTATCGGTACCCACTCCCCAGCCCTCGACCCCCGAGGCGGTGATAGCGGCCATGGCCGCCGCGATCGCCACCCTCGACCCCCATCGAGAAGCCGTCGCCATTGGCGTGGGTACCCCCGGCCCCGCCGATGCCGCTGGTCGCATTGCCCGGGTCGCCATTAACCTGAGCGGCTGGCACGATGTGCCCATTGCTGATGCGCTCGAAGCCCAAACGGGGCGCCCCGTTGTAGTGGCCAACGACGCTAACTGTGCCGGACTGGGGGAAGCCTGGCTGGGCGCGGGGCGGGCGTTTAAGGATGTGCTGACCCTCACTCTGGGTACGGGGGTAGGCGGTGCGATTATTCTCGATGGCCAGCTGTTTGTTGGTCGCCACGGCACCGCTGGAGAACTGGGGCTGATTACGCTAAACCCCGATGGCCCGCCCTGCAATAGCGGCAACCAGGGTTCGCTAGAACAGTACTGCTCGGTGCAGGCGATCCGGCGCGAGACGGGGCTAACCCCAGCGGCGCTATACGACCAGGCCAAGCAAGGGGACGCAGACGCGATCGCTTTCTGGCAGATCTATGGTCGCTGGCTGGGGGCAGGCCTCGCCAGCCTGGTTTACGTGCTGACGCCCGAGGCGGTCATTGTCGGCGGCGGCATTAGCGCCGCTGCGGCGCTGTTTTTGCCCACTACCCTGGCCGAGCTAGAGACCCGCGTACTGCCTAGCTCTCGCGGTGAACTGCAGCTATTGGTGGCCGAGCTGGGCAATCAGGCAGGGGTGGTTGGGGCCGCTCGTCTAGCCATACAGCAGTATGAAGCCACTACTTAGACTAGAGCTAGCGATTGTGTGATCATATGTTTTCTAGTTAAACCTACTGCTGAAGTCTAGCCTTAGGAAGACTTCGGTATCTAACGAATGAACGAGGTCTTAAAAGGCGTTGTTTGTCATCATAAAAGGTAGTTAGGCGAGCAGTGACTAAGTTCGCACGCTTCGCCTGTTGCAATCCTCACTGGAGGAAAATTTTATGAAAACGACCGATAATCGATCTGACCAGAAGCGCCGTGCGGTAGGGCTATTTTCGACCCGGCAAGAGGCCGAGCGAGCCATGCACCGCCTGCGCGATACAGGCTTTCACATGGACCGCATTTCCATTGTGGCCAAGTCTGGAGAAGGTTTAAAGGATTTAACGTCTGATAACGCCGACTACGACCCCAGTAAGTCTAAGTCTGAGCAGGCTAAAGGCGGTGCCGGTGCCGGTGCTACGGCTGGCGCAGCAACTGGCGGCGCCATTGGTCTCATCGGCAGTCTTGGTGTATTAGCTATTCCCGGCGTGGGGCCTGTGGCAGAGGTAGGCTTCTTGCTGGCCAGCACGCTACTTGGTGGCGGTATTGGCGCGGCCAGCGGTGGTCTGCTCGGCGCGTTGATTGGTTGGGGTGTACCCGAGGACCGGGCCAACTACTACAACGATCGCGTGTACAACAACGAAGACTACCTGGTGCTGGTCGAAGGTACCGAGCAAGAAATTCAGGCGGCTGAATCGGTGCTACGTGACAACGGCATTCGCGACTGGGGCGTTTATGGCACTGCCGGATCGCCGACCTACGCAAGTGTTCACTAAGACTCACGGTTGAGCCAAAGCTTAACGTTGGGGGCGCAGCTAAGCTGTGCCCCCTTTTTGTTGGTCACCAGAAAGCTAATTGACATGACATAGGCTGAAGATTCAATCTCTAAAATAATCTGATGTTGAAAACACTATTCCTCTGCAACGCGTTCCTTACTGATTTGCTGATCGCTCTCTCCCGCTGTGCGCCGGTGTTCGGGTGCTAGCGTTTGCCAAAATGAGCCTAGAGCGTTGTTTGGTTGACGGTTTTACTCTTGCCACTTTCGTCGCTTAGGTGGATAAGTCGATACTTTCTGTATATCTCAGCAAAGCTGTGCTAGTCGTAACTCCGTCAACCCTCAGCGACTATCCACATGCCAGAGCCGTCATCAAACTTTGATATATCAGTTAGACAATACGGTTGAACTTATAGTCCACTTCTGGCAGGGTAAGACTGCGGGGAATGAGTTCAGGCGGGAGCCTGGGGAGTTGCACCTCCTCAAGCCCCCTAATCGTCCCAACTTAATAGCGGTAAGCTGCGACGACTGGGTTCATTCTAGATCCGGTCTCTCGCTTTGCCGAAACGAGGGATCTGGATAGTTCTCCGTTTTCCTTACCGAAAACGGAGACAACCCGAATGTTTATAGACAATACCCCCGAGGGCAGCAGCCTCGACAGCTTTGTTTTGCCAACCTAGCGGCAAGAAACCCTGCGCCACATTTTGCTGGGCGACTACAGTGCGCTCATCGATGGCATTAGCCATTTGGTCTCATTGGGCTACTGCGATAGAGTCGCCTGGTCAGAACCCATCCCTACCGGGCGCAGCGGCGAATACATCAGCGTCATGCCCCGTAGGCGAGGGGTGACAAGACCCTAGTACTGGCGCTGTAGGTTAGGCAGAGCGCACCAGCGGAAACCAGCAGGCTTATGGCGGTTGGGTTCCGCTTTGTTTTATCCTGCCTGCGGCGTCTGTAGAGCCAGCGATTGGCATACCATTGGTCCAAATTCATCCCCAAAATTGGCTATGTCAACGTTTTCCGATGCTCGTCGCTACGCCCCCGCTACCGAGCGCAACCGCGAGCCGATTTTAGCGGTGCTCCAGCGAGTGCTACCCCCCACTGGTACCGTGCTTGAAGTATCGAGCGGCACCGGAGAGCACGCCGTATTTTTTGCGCCTCGGTTGGCTCCCCGGCGGTGGCTGCCCTCTGACCTCGACCCCGGTGCCCGAGCCAGCATCGCCGCTTGGCGAGAGGCCGCGCCTGCCGCCAACCTGCACGCGCCCCTGGCGCTAGATGCGGCGGCTCCCCTATGGCCAGTTGAATCTGAGAACCTCAGAGATTTGCGTCCAGAACTAGACCTTCAGCAGCATCCGATCACCGCCTTGGTCAACATCAATATGATTCACATTTCCCCCTGGGCCGCTTGTTTGGGGCTGCTGGCGGGGGCAGGGCGAATGTTGCCAACGGGCGGCATGTTGTATCTCTATGGCCCCTACAAGCAAAACGGGCAGCACACCGCCCCCAGCAACGCAGCCTTCGACGCCAGCCTACAGGCCCAGAACCCGGAGTGGGGTGTGCGCGATTTAGAAGCGGTGGTCGCCGCCGCCAAGACCTCCAACCTGGCACTCATTGAAACCATTGCCATGCCTGCCAATAATCTTTCGGTAGTGTTTAGGGCGATCGGTTAGCGCCATAACCGCTTCGTTCAGGCTGTTTCGTTAGACTATGGCTAACCTGCACTCTGAGGTCGCCATGATTGTCAGCAACCTTCAGTTTTTAACCAGCGATGCCACGTACCATGACCTGGCCCTGCGCTGCCAGGAGTATCTGCACTACCGGCAGGGCTGGGCCGATCAGCGCGAACTGGCCGAAGCCATGCTGTTTAACTTACTGGTGGAATATCTGGTGGAGGCGGGGGTGGCCCGTCCAGAGGCTGAGCAGTTCTGCACCGATAACGACAACCTGACCGAGCTAGCTATGCGAATTTCATCGACCCTTGGCCCTGTCGTTGTCTAACTGTCTAGTCTCGCCGTTGCCGTACCGCAGATCAAGGTGCAGACGACTTCGCTGAGCAACCCACCTGCATAGGCTATGGCCAGACCGTGGTTAGCGCTCTAGATAATCTGCTGGCTGTGAAGAAAAAAGTACACCAGCCGAGCCAGGCTAAGGCCGATAAACGACACCAAAATGATGGTTATAGAGACACTGACAATATCTCGAACAGCTTTCATGGGTCTACTAAAGCGCTATGGTTGATCAGTATTCTCCCCTGGAGAGGGAAGCTGAGGGGCAAATGCTCATGAATCGTCGCAGCTTTTTAGCTGGCGCAGGTGGATTAACCCTGACCACACTGCTCGCCGGATGCCAGCGGGGGGCGGGCACCAGCCTCAGGCTGGCCATGCTGCCCAATTCGGTACCTGCCCAGCTGCTCAACGCCTTTCAGCAGCTGCCCGAGCGAGGCAGCAATATTGCCGTTACCCCCGAAGACTCTCTGGTCAAGCTCTATGAGCTGCTTCAACAGTGGCATCGGCAACCAGAAGACACGGCACCGAAGGCCGACTGGGTGAGTCTGGCCGACTACTGGTTGGCCTCTGCCATTCGCCAGAAGTTAGTGCAGCCGTTAGAGGTGTCAGCCCTCACCCATTGGGAGGATTTAGCGTCGGTATGGCCTGAGCTGGTGCGCCGCAGTGCCGAGGGACTGCCTAGCCCCGACGGCAGCGTATGGGCGGTGCCCTACCGCTGGAGCCATCTGGTGGTGCTGTACGATCGCGATCGCCTACCCCGAGGCAGCGCCCCGCTGACTACCTGGGCCGACCTGCTGCGCCCCGAACTTAGGCGACGGGTTGTCGTGCCCAACCACCCTCGCTTGGTGCTGGGCCTGGCTCAAAAGGCGCTGGGCGCTTCCGCCAACACTGAAGATCCGGCGACCGTAGAGGGCTTAGAATCTTTCCTGGCCGATTTGCACAATCAGGTGCGCCTCTACGACTCTGACCACTACCTCGAAATGCTGCTGATTGGCGATGCTACCGCTGTAGTAGCCTGGTCAGACAATGCGCTGCCGCTGCTGAAGCAGTATCGTCAGCTGGCCGTGGCCGTCCCGCCCCAGGGTACTTTACTTAGCGCCCAGCTTTGGGTTCGTCCCCAGGCGATCGCACCCGCTGCCGCTGAGTCGGCTGCACCTACTGCCCTCAACTGGCTCGATTTTTGCCTCGATACCGACTTTGCCACTCAGCTCGCCATCTTTGGGTCGAGTATGTCTCCTCGGCTGTGGGGAGTTGAGCGTTTGCAGCTACCCGAGCCGCTGCAAACGCCGCCCGCCCTGGCGCTAGCCCCCGATGTGGCTGATCGAAGCGAATTTTTGCTGCCCCTCAGCGCCGCCGCCGAAGACCGTTATAGCCAGCTGTGGCAGAGTCTGCGTAGTTAACGTCAGGAACGCCGCGCTAGTTGGCCCTCGGCAATGACGTTACTTTGGCACTTTGCACACTGTTCTCAGCCGCTGTGGCCTGGGCTGCTTGCTGGCGGCGCTCACCCTCGGCTAGCAGGTCGCGCTGGAGCAGCACCAGCAACCCCGCATCCAGGTTAGCTGAGCAGGTTTGAACGTTGGGTTCTGAAGTCAAGGAGACGCTCAGAGAGTCATCGGGCTGGTCGACAAAGTCACAGGCGTAGAGGCCCATCATGCGGTAGTTGCGAGAATTTCCCTGGAAAAACCGCACGTTGTAGCCAAAGTCACGGGCGGCGGTGCCGAACTGGTTGAGTACGGCATAGCGCTCGTTATAGGTCAGTACTGACCAGATCTGAGCGTTGACAACCACATCGACCACCGCCGTACCCGACCCTTCGACTCGGTAAGACATCCAAGAGTCTACCAAGCGGCGGCCACCCAGGCGAGGGGTGAGGGAGTCGCGGTTCCACCACAGACTGGGCAGGGTCATGGTGTCGGCAGAGGCCCGGCTGTCGCTTGATAGCGACCCATCGACAATGCGATCGCTAAAGGTATCGCCATTGGGCGAGGTAGCGGTGGGAAATACCAAAAGCTCGCAAAAGGTTTGATGAATCTGGGGCGATCGCTGGGGCCAGTAGGGTTTAAGCATCTCGCTGGGGCAGCAGACGGAATCGACTAGGCCAGCCTCGCTGGTGCAGGCCGCTTGAGCCCCAGCTGACGCTGGTCCCAGGACAGCCGTCAGCAGACTTGCCCCTGCGATCGCCATCAAAACCCGCCCCCACCGCCTGATCTGGGGCAGGGCCGTCAGGCCAGCATGCCGATGCGCTGCCCCCTGGATTGGGAACTGCCCCGCCGCGAATGAATGGCCGATGTCTTTGCCCATGCTCTCCCCCTTTGAGGGTTGCTCTAACTCAAATTTTAATCGGCAGTTTAATCGGTAAACATCAGCTGACTACGATGCACGTGCAGTAGGCCAATAGTCTGACTGGCTACCTGCTCTACCATAGAGACGACTTGCTCCGGGCGCAGTAGGTTCCCGTCGTTGCGGCAGTTACCCACGGCCCTCAGCCAGGTGCCGCCGTCGGCGTGATCTAGTCCCGGTGGTAGCGGTTGATCTACTGTCACCAGCGCTAGCTCGTGTAGTCGCTCCCGCAGGTTGACCACCTGGGTTTTGCCCGATTTGGTTTGCTTTTCCCACAAAAACGATTCCATCGCCATTACCCCATCGATCCACTCGCTCCACTGAGCCAGTCCCGTATCTTCTGGGGTCAGCCGCAGATAGTACTCGGCTCGGTCTAGGCGCTTGGTAGCCGAAGGTTCACTGAGGGGCACCTCGGCAATGGCGTACAGGGGAATCTCGGACGGGAGCTGGACGACTAGCTGCTGCAAAAAATCGGCTGGGGCGATCGCGCGGGTAAGCTCAAAATCGATCACCTCGCCGCTGCTAGTGGCCCCCAGGGGCAGGGCGTTGGCCGGGGATAGTCGCGGGCCGGGGTGAAAGCCGCCGGTAAAGGCAATCGGCAACCCGGCTCGGCGCAGGGCGCGATCGAGCAGGCGCACCAGGTCGAGGTGGCCCAGTAGGGCCATGGTGCCCAGCTTGCCGAGAGTCACCCGCAGGCGCTGCACCCGCTCAGAACTGGGCTGGCTGTGGCCCGCAAAGGCTGGAATCGGCGGCGGCGGCACCACGATATTGTGACCAAAGTCGGGGCCGCACACGCCGCAGTGGCTGCAGCCCTCAAAGGAGCAGTCGGGTACTGTGGCCTCTTCTAGGGCACGGTGCAGGTCTTCTCTAAGCCAGGCTTTGTCGATGCCTGTGTCGAGGTGATCCCAGGGCAGGGGGGCATCTAGGCCGGTGCCCTCGGCGGTGTCCATCACATTCCACTCGCCCTGGTCGACCTGGCGATATTTCAGGGTCAGTCCGGCTTCGTCAATGGCCTGGGTCCAGGCTTTAAAGGCGGTTTCTAGGCTTTCCCACCAGCTGTCCATGCCCGCCCCCAGTTCCCAGGCGCGGCGCACCACCGAGCCCAGTCGGCGATCGCCCCGACCGACAAAGTCTTCCATCGCCGAAATCCGCACGTCGGTGAAGTTGACCTTGGCCCAGCGCAGGCCCCTAAACTCCTGCCTCAGCAGTCGCTGCTTGCGCAAAAACTCCTCCGTTGATACCGAGTGCCACTGAAACGGAGTGTGGGGTTTGGGTGTGAAGTTAGAAATGGTGATATTGAACGACAAAGGCCGCCGCCCCTGAACCGTGCAGGACTGGCGCAGCCAGCGCACGGTTTCGGCAATGCCCAGCACATCGACATCGGTTTCGCCGGGCAGACCAATCATAAAGTAGAGTTTGACTCGGCCCCAGCCCTGCTCGTGGGCGGTTTTGATGCCGCGCAGCAGCTCTTCGTTAGTGAGCCCTTTGTTAATAATGTCGCGCATCCGCTGGGTACCCGCCTCGGGGGCAAAGGTCAGCCCGGTGAGGCGGGTGCCGCCGATAATATTGGCGATGTTTTCGTCGAAGCGATCGACCCGCTGGCTGGGCAGCGACAGCGAAATATTCTCGTCTTTGAGCCGATTTTTGACCTCTACCCCCACCGCCGGCAGGGCCAGATAGTCGGAGCAACTCAGCGATAGCAGCGAAAACTCGTTGTAGCCAGTTTTGCGCATGCCCGTCTCGATCGCATCGACCACCGCCTCGGGCTCCACATCGCGGGCGGGGCGGGTGAGCATGCCCGGCTGGCAAAAGCGGCAGCCCCGGGTGCAGCCCCGGCGAATTTCCACCGTCAAGCGATCGTGAACGGTTTCCACATAGGGCACCAGGCCCATGGCGTAGGCGGGAATCGGGGTGGCCACCCGGCGCAGCACCCGCCTGGGCACATCGGGCCGATTGGGGTGTACCGAGCCGTCATCCGCCATGGTGTAGAACTGGGGCACATATACCCCCGGCACCTGGGCTAGATCAAGCAGCAGGTCGGTACGGCTGAGGCCAGCGGCTTTGCCCTCCTCGATCACCAGGGCAATTTCGGGCAGCAGCTCTTCGCCATCGCCCAGAGCGACAAAGTCAAAAAAGTCGGCGTAGGGTTCGGGGTTAGAGGTGGCGGTCTGCCCTCCGGCAAAAATCAGCGGCCAGGAGCCTGCCTCGACATCAAAGTCTCCAACCTGGTTGCGCTCCTGCCAGGTCAAGGGAATACCCGCCAGAGAGAGCATTTCAAGAATATTAGTGGCCCCTAGCTCGTAGCTGAGGCTAAAGCCCAAAATGTCGAAGTCAGTCAGCGATCGCTGCGACTCGACGGCAAATAGCGGCGTCCCGGTTTCCTTGAGCTTGGTGGCCAGGTCGGCGGCGGGCAAATAGGCGCGATCGCACAGCTGTCGGGGCTGGGCATTCAAAATGCTATAGAGAATGATGTGGCCCAGGTTAGAGGCCCCGACTTCATAGACCTCGGGATAGGTTAAGACCCACCGCACGGCAGCCTGCTCCCAGGGCTTATGAACAGCACCTAACTCATTACCCAGGTAGCGCCCTGGGCGAGAAATATCTGCCGCAACCAATGTATTAACTGATACAGACACAGCCTAGCCGCCCCACCACTTGCATGCATAACGTTCCCCCACACTATAGCGGGATAGCGGGTCGAGAGCAGGCGCTGTGAAAATTAGAGTTGGAGGCTAAGCCGCCGCCAGTAGGGTCTGGGGAACCTCATCTACCATTTCAAAAGCGCGATCGAGCTGGGTCAGCTCAAATACAATGCGGATAGTAGGTGGCACGGCGCACAGACACAAGCGCTTTTGCAGCTGCCGAGCGTGCTTAAGCGCCGAAACTAAGGAAATTAACCCGGCGCTGTCGAGAGACTCTACCTCGCTCATATCCACAAATAGCCCACTGGCTAGATCAGACTGGATCCTTTGCATGAGAGATCTATGGAAGTCGTGGGCGTTGGAGGCGTTGAGAGAACCCTGAGCTTGGAAGATAGCCATGTCTGTAGTCATCGTCTGCATACCGGGTACACTCCAGATTACGGATAATTTTAAAGACTATTGGAGCCGTTGAGCTATGTTACGAAGGTAAGCGGAATCACTTTTGCTTGGGTGCTTACGAACCGTTTGTTGGCCGTAACTTGATACAGATTCAGACC
>JBARVK010000240.1:0-13053 GCA_049646225.1 Nodosilinea sp. | reverse complement strand
GATCGCCTCTGGGGTGGCCTGCCACTGCAACAGCTCGGGTACTACGGGCTGATTGACGACTAAATTGACGGGCGACACATAGGGCACATCAAATTTGAGCAAAAACCGCGCAATCCGAGCGCTCAGCGGGTGAATGCGGTAGGTCACGACCTGGGGCACATCCATCAGGGCGATTTCTAGGTTGGCGGTGCCTGATTTGGTAATGGCGACATCGGCGGCCGCGATCGCAACCTTACTGTCGTCAGTAATCACTCGTCCGTTCAGCCCGTGGGCGGCGACCCCCTGCTCAAAGCTGGCCTGCAGCGCCGGTATCGATACCGGCAGCAAAAAGGTGACCGCAGGGCACTGGGCCTGAATGATCTGGGCCGCTTTGAGAATTGCAGGCATCAGGTACTTGACCTCCTGACGGCGAGAGGCGGGCAGCAGGGTAATCACCTGCGCCGCTGCCGATAGCCCCAGCTGCTGGCGCGCGGCGGCCTGGTCGGCGGGGGTGGGGTAGCGATCGACTAGGGGGTGCCCCACCCAGGTGGCATTGCCCCCAAAGCGCTGGTAGTAGTCGGCCTCGGCCTTAAAAATGGCCAGCATGCAATCGCTGTTGCTCACCAAGCGCTGGGTATCTTTTTTCGAAAAGGCCCACACCCACTGCTGTGGGGCGATGTAGTAGATCACCGGCACCTGGGGATGATGGGCTTTGAGGTAGTCGCCCATGACCAGGTTGGGGTTCATGTAGTCGATTAAGACGGCGATGTCCGGGGGGGTATTATCTAGGGCCTGTTTGGCCTGGCGCTGCAGCCGCAGGGTGGGCAGCAGGTAGGGCACCGCCTCAAAAATGCCCACCGAGCCGATTCCCGAGGTTTCACCCACCAGGGTTGCCCCGGCCTTGGCCATACGCGGTCCGCCTAGGGCGGTGATGTCTA
The DNA here is from genome assembly GCA_049646225.1 of Nodosilinea sp. GTDB lineage: Bacteria > Cyanobacteriota > Cyanobacteriia > Phormidesmidales > Phormidesmidaceae > Nodosilinea. The sequence continues at coordinate 12,136 of JBARVK010000240.1, read as the reverse complement.
AGGCTAGATGGCGATCGCAGGCGCGATCGAGCAGCGCCTCGATCAGCAGTGCCCCCTGCAAATCACCAGACACCTCGCCAGTGCTAATAAAGACTCGCCGTCTGCTGAGCTGCTCCATGCTCGCCGCTGCTCCCGGACTAATCATCTTCACCGTGACGGCTAATCCGGCGACCGGGGGTCAACCCGCGGCGATCGGGCTGTAGGGCCGCCTGCAAGAACCGACTAAAGTGATTGACCAGATCGTTACCGTCCTGCTGAACTAGCTTTTCCACCGCTGCGCTGAACGATTCGCTCGAGCGATAGACCTGGCGGTAGGCCTGCTTCAGCTCGCGATAGGCCTGGGGGTCGGCGGTCAGTCCCGCCCGCTGCAGACCCACCTGGTTGAGCCCCCGCACGTAGGCCGGGTTGCCGTTGATCAGCGTAAATGGAGGCACGTCGCGATCGATGCGACTAAGGCCGCCAATCATGGCCAATCGGCCAACGTGTACAAACTGGTGTACCCCCACCAGCCCGCTAATGCGCGCCCCCGACTCGACATAGACATGGCCGGCTAAAGCCACCGAGTTAGCGATAATGACGTGGTCTTCTACCACACAGTTGTGGGCAACGTGAGAATACGCCATCAGCAGGTTGTTGCTGCCTAGCAGAGTGGTGGCCCCCGAATCAGTCGCCCGATTGATGGTGACGTACTCTCGGATCAGGTTGTTGTCGCCAATAATCACCCGGCTCATTGAGCCGTCGTACTTAAGATCCTGCGATTCTAGACCAATAGCCGCCCCCGGAAAGATCCGGTTTTGCGCTCCAATTGTAGTGTCACCGTCGATCACCACATGAGCACCAATTTCGGTCCCAGGGCCAATCGTCACCTGCTCACCAATAACCGCGTAGGGACCAATCTTAACGGTGGGGTGGATCTGAGCGCCCCCATGAACCACTGCCGTGGGATGAATCAGGGTAGTCAACGGCCCGCCTCCAGAACCCAGAGATTGCAATATAGACACATTCTTTACCTATTCTGGTTGGGATGTGGTTGGAGCATCTACCACCGAGAACATCATTTCTCCCTCGCAGGCTAGCTCCCCATCAACCTCGGCGCGTCCGCGCATCTTGCCAAAGCGCAGCCGCTTTACAGCCAGCAGTTCCACAGTCATGATGAGCTGATCACCAGGGACAACGGGACGACGAAATCGCACCTTGTCAATGCCCGCGAAAACACAAAGTCCCTTAATTCCCGGCAGTTGTGCCATCACTACACCGCCGACCTGGGCCATAGCTTCGACGATCAGCACCCCCGGCATAAGCGGGTAACCTGGAAAATGGCCCTGAAAATGAGGTTCGTTAAAGGTGACGTTCTTGATCCCGATCGCTTGCTTACCCGGTACATAGTCAACAATGCGATCGACTAGGGCAAAGGGGTAGCGGTGGGGCAGCAGAGCGTAAATTTCTTCGGCGCCATAGCACGTCTTAGGGGGATTCGCTGGCGTCGCCGATGGGGCGGTTTCGATAGGGTCTAGGGTGGTGGTCACAGGGCTGGATGCAGTTACGTCAATCACAATAAATGGGCCAAAACAGCAGATCGGATTAGGAGTTGATCTAGTTTGATTTTGCCACTAGAGGGTACCCTCGCCATAGACCAGGGCCGGTACCAAGGCCGCCGCCAGATCGCCGTGCAGCCGATGGCTGGCTTTATACGCCACAATGTGGGCAATCGGCAGACTACCCAGCAGGCTTAAATCGCCAATTAGATCGAGCATTTTATGGCGAGCGGGCTCGTTGTCAAACCGCAGGGGCGGGTTGAGCCAGCCTTCGCTGTCGCAGACCAAAGCATTGTCTAGGCTACCGCCCTGAATCAGACCGCTGGCCCGCAGCTGATCAACCTGGTGGGCTAAACCAAAGGTGCGAGCTGGAGCTACAGCGGTGGCAAACCCCTCGGGGCCAAAGGGATCGACCCCGTAGGCCCAGCTAAACCACTGGTTGCCGATCGCCGCCACCTCAAAATCAATCCCGTAGGTAAACCGCAGCGAGGCAGCGGGAAAAGCGGCGACAAAGGCGTCGCCCTGGGTAACTGTGACGGGGCGCTCAAGGCGAGCTACGGGCCGAGGCTCTGCCTGTACCCGCTGTCCGGCCTGACACAGCGCCTCAACCCACCCCAGGGCAGACCCATCCAGCAGCGGCACCTCCGGGCCATTGATCTCAATGCGAACATTATCGATACCCAGGCCCACCAGCGCCGCCAGCAGATGCTCAACCGTACGCACTGCGGCCTCTCCCTGGCGCAGTTCAGTAGACAGCATCGTGGGGTTGACCGCCTCTAAACTGGCCGCTACGGCGGGGCAACCGGGCAGATCAGTGCGGACAAAGTAACGCCCCTGACCGGGCTCAGCCGGATGCAGGGTAGCCATCGCGGCCACTCCAGAATGCAAGCCAATGCCCTGTCGTTCTACCGAGCGAGCCAGTGTAGCTTGGGCCTGGGTACGGCTCCAGTGGTCGTCGGGCCGTACCGTCGCCCCGGGGCTAAGTTGGGTTGAGCTGGGTTGAGCCATTAGAAACGCTCCCCAAAGCCGAAGTGAATGCGCCCCTGCCCCTGGTTGTTAAAGCCGTAGTCGATCCGGAGGGGGCCAAGGGGAGTCGATAGCCGCACCCCAGCCCCATAGCCAATGCCGCTGCCGGGTTTACCCCGCGATGGCCCTGGGGCACCGGGGACGGCATTGCCGCTGCCGAGGTCGCTACCGACGTCTACAAATAACGCTCCCCCCAGGAACGAAAACAACGGAAATCGATACTCAGCGGTGAGCTGGGCATAGCTGCGACCGCTGCCGACTTCCCCTTCGTCGTACCCACGAATGGAGTTGGTGCCGCCCAGAGCAAAGGCTTCGTAGGGGGGCACATCGCCCACAATGGTACCCGCCTGAAGATTGAGTGCTAGCGCCTGGGGGCCCTCGGCAAAGTTCAGCAGGCTGAGGGGAATGTAATAGCTATAGCTACCCCGCAGTCGGTTCATAAAAATGCTGCCCCGCCCGAGGGGCACCGACTGCTCGGAATTGAGGCGTAAAATACTGCCGGTTGTGGGGTTAAACGCATCGTTGCGGCGATCGAGCGTGGCACTGACCGGAAAGGTCCACAGATCGTCTACCCCGCCGCTGCTGGCGGTCAAGGGGTTGCCGGCAGCATCTACCGCAAAAACCCGACCCCCACCATCGCGAGCCGACACGTTTTGAATTAAGGTGCCTACGGCTACGGTCCAGCCATTGTCGAGGGGACGGCTGAAGGTGATGCCAGTGCCCAGGCGACGAATTCTCACCTGGTCGCCGTTGGGCAAATCAATGGGGTTGGGGCCATCCTCAAAGTTGAGGTTGTTCGACGAGCGGGCAAAAGCCGTAGCTGTATAGGAGGTGCGGAAGGGGTCACCCGCAATCCAGGGATCGGTAAAGGATAGATCGAACAGGATATCTCGCGTGCTGAGCTGAGCCTCGGCGCTGAATTTTTGGTTGTTGCCGCCAAAGTTGTCCTGGCGGAAGCTGACGGTACCGAACAGGTCGCCGGTAAAGTTAAAGCCTAAACCCGCCGCCACCGAACCGGTGTTGCGTTCGGAGACGTTGACAATGACTTTGACTTTGCGAGGGTCGTCCTCTGCTGGCTCCAAGCCCGGCACCACGTCCTCAAAGATACCCAACCCAAATACCCGCTGAAAATCTTGCTCGATGCGGGACTGGTTGAACACTTCGCCGGGCTCAGTGTCAAACTCACGGGTGATAATAAACGGACGGGTGCGCCCCTGAACCGGGTTGCCGTCGTCGTCGACGGACTGACCCAGGTCGTTGATGTAGCGCACCTCGATACTTTCAATCACCCCTTCGGCCACCTCCAGGGTAACGACTCCCTGGGACGAGACCTGCGGGGCCGCTACCACCTGGGCCAGCACGTAGCCCTGGTCTTGGTACCACTGGTTCAGCTCCAGGATGCCCTCCTGGAAGTCAATCAGGTTAATGATTTCGCCCTTTTGCTCGCCAAAAATGTCGTCGATTACGGACTGGGGCAGCACCTCGTTACCCTGTACCCGCACATCGGTAAGCACTGGGTTGGGCTGCACGACGAAGGTGACCCGCACCCCCAGGTCGGTATCTTCGGGGCGAGCATCGACATCGGCAAAGAAGCCGGTGGCAAAAATACTGTTAATGTCTTGCTGAAGCTGGGTGCGCGTAGTCGTACGACCAGCCTGGGTATCGATGACGCTGTAGACCAGGTTCTCAAGGGAAGGGTCGAGATCGCCCCGGATCGGTTGCACCTGCACCTCGGCCACGAGCACCCGAGGTTCTTCAGCCTCCTCAGCGGCTGCGTCAGGGGCTTCGGAATCGTCTTCCGCCGCTGCATCGGGATCTGCGTTGTTGGGGCCTGAATCGTCAGGGGATTGGGTTTGCTCTGGCCGATTGGGATCAGGCTGCGGTTGACTGCGTCGCTGTACGGCCCCGTCCAAAATGCGCTGGGCTTCTTCGGGGGTAATCTCGCGCCGAGTACTGGGGGCTTGAGCGAGCTGGTCGCGGTGCAGATCGGGTACCGATTCGGCCCTGACGGTGGACCAGAGGGCTGCGGAGGTATCGGCTGGCAAATCAGCCTCCGATGGGGCAGCCGTCGTCAACGCATCCTCAACAGAGCGATAGTCATCAATAGCACCCTGCAGCTCTTCGGCTACAGGGCTAGCGATCGCATCGGGCTGAATGATGCCATCGAGGCTATCGGCTGGTTCTGCAGCGGTACCTAGGGCTGAGTCGGGCGCTGGAGCAGCCAGGGAGGAGGCGCGATCGCTGTAGACTGAGCCGACAACCGGACTGGACTCTAGGGAAGAGTCTGCTGGCAGCCGTTCTGGGGCGGCTGGATTGGCCTGGGCCGGAGCTACCATCAGCCCAACTAGTCCAGAGCTAGCCAAAACGGCCAATAAATAATTAGGAGATACCCGCATCTAAAACACACCTGCTAAACACGTCCACACACCAATCAAAGGCCCATCTCCCGGGCTTAGAGCCAGGGAAAATAGCCCTGGGGCGGGCCGCTGCCCCCGCAATCGGACAAATTCTACCGCATAGATGGCGCTAATTCTTGGTCGATTGTGCCAGCACCCGCTCTAGCACCCGCTGATAGGCGGCTTCGACCTGACCCAGATCTTGCCGAAAGCGATCTTTGTCGAGCACCCGCTGGGTTTCGTCGTCAGTGGTTTGGTCCCATAGGCGGCAGGTATCGGGGCTGATTTCGTCTCCCAGCAAAATCTGCTGCTGAGAGTCGAGGCCAAACTCTAGCTTGAAGTCAACGAGGGTAATGGCGCAGCCCATAAAGAAATCGGTCAGGATTTGATTGATGTTGAGGGCAAGACGGCGCAGAGTGGCAATCTGTTCCTCGCTGGCGATCGCCATAGCGCGAATGCGATCGCCCGTTAGCAGCGGGTCACCCAGCTCGTCGTTTTTGTAGTAGAACTCCACCAGCGGCGGGTCGAGTCGCTGACCCAGGGGCAAGCCCGTTTGCTTGCACAGGCTGCCTGCCGCCAGGTTGCGCACCACCACTTCCAGCGGGATGATCTGGAGAGCTTTGACTCGCATGGTGCGATCGCCCGTGGTTTCTAGCCAGTGAGTTGCCAGGCCTACCGCCTCGAGCTGCCTAAATAAATAGGTGGAAATGGCGCAGTTGATCTGACCCTTACCGGCGATTTGACCCCGTTTTTGGGCGTTAAAAGCCGTAGCATCGTCTTTAAAGTAGGTGATCAGTACCGCCGGGTCATCAGTGGCGTAGATGATTTTGGCCTTGCCTTCGTAAAGTTTTTCGCCAAGCGGAGCGCTGGGGGATGGGCCAGACATAGTCGGGGGGCAGGAGTAGGGACACCCCATAGTAGCGTTCGGGCTGTCCCCTTAACCCATTGACGTGACACCCAACCCCATTGTCCCAACCGGAAACGAAACCTAGGGGTTTGCGCCCTAGGACACGCAACGGTTCGCCGTAGGGCTGTACCCTTGCTGTACCCTGGTTTAAGTAACTCAACCGCAACCATCGCGCAACGCCCCATGGCCACCATCAACGACAACTACCTGAAGCTCAAAGCGGGCTACCTGTTCCCTGAAATTGCCCGCCGGGTTACCGCCTTTGCCGAGGCCAATCCCGATGCGCCCATTATTAAGCTGGGCATTGGCGATGTGACCGAGCCCCTGCCCGAGGCCTGTCGCACCGCTATGGTTAAAGCGATAGAGGATATGGGCGATCGCGACCAGTTCAAAGGCTATGGCCCTGAGCAGGGCTACCTGTGGCTGCGTGAAAAAGTTGCTCAGCACGACTTTCAGTCGCGGGGTTGCGACATCGACGCCAGCGAGATTTTTATCTCTGACGGCTCTAAGTGCGACTGCGGCAACATTTTAGATATCTTCGGCAGCAACAACTCGATCGCCGTTACCGACCCGGTTTACCCCGTCTACGTTGACACCAACGTCATGGCTGGACACACTGGCCCCATGAATGAGCGCGGTGAGTACGAGGGCCTCACCTACCTACCCATCAGCGCCGAAAATGCCTTTACCGCCAGCATTCCCAACGAAAAGGTAGACCTAATCTACCTGTGTTTCCCCAACAACCCCACCGGGGCGGTGGCCAGCAGAGAACACCTACAGGCCTGGGTCAACTACGCCCGCGCCCACGGCTCGATCATTCTGTTCGATGCCGCCTACGAGGCCTTCATCACCGACCCGGCGGTTCCCCACTCCATTTATGAAATTGAGGGAGCGCGGGACTGCGCAGTTGAATTCCGCTCGTTTTCAAAAAATGCGGGCTTTACCGGCACCCGCTGCGCCCTCACCGTGGTGCCCAAAACCCTGATGGGCAAAGCCGCCGACGGTAGCGATGTGGCCCTCCACAGCCTGTGGAACCGTCGCCAGTCAACCAAGTTCAACGGCGTGTCGTACATCGTGCAGCGCGGGGCCGAGGCGGTCTACTCCCCCGAGGGGCAGGCCCAAACCAGAGCGCTGATCGACTTTTATATGGAGAACGCCCGCATCATTCGCGAGCAGCTCACGGCGGCAGGCATCGCCGTTTATGGCGGCGTCAACGCGCCCTACGTGTGGGTCAAAACCCCCAACGACCTGAGCAGCTGGGACTTTTTCGACAAGCTGCTGCACAGCTGCCACGTAGTCGGCACCCCCGGCTCGGGCTTTGGGGCCGCAGGCGAGGGCTACTTCCGCATTTCGGCCTTTAACAGCCGCGACAATGTCAACGAAGCCATGCGCCGCATCACCGACAAGTTTAGATCGTAACTGTTGGCGTGGTGCGGTGTAGGTTGGGTATAGCGTTAGCAAAACCCAACCCCGTTCGGCGCTGTTGGGTTCCACTGCGTTTTACCCAACCTACTGATTCCTGCAATTTATAAAGACTTTCCATGCTCACCATCGCGCTGCCTAAGGGCGGCATGCTCAACGACAGCATTCGCCTGCTCCAGTCTGTGGGCCTCGACTTTAGCCTGTTTCAAGACAGCGCCAATCGCCAGCTGCAAATTACCGACCCCACCGGGCGGGCCAAAGGCCTGCTGGTGCGGGCCCAGGATGTGCCGGTCTATGTAGAATACGGCCAGGCCCAGCTGGGTATGGTCGGCTACGACGTGCTGCGCGAGAAAAAGCCCGCCGTGGCTCACCTAGCCGACCTGGGTTTTGGCGGCTGTCGGCTGTCGGTGGCGGTCAAAACCAACAGCCCCTACCGCTCGGCGCTAGATCTGCCTGCCCACAGCCGGGTAGCGTCTAAGTACGTCAACTGCGCCCGCGACTATTTCGAGAGCCTGGATTTACCGGTGGAAATTGTGCCCCTCTACGGTTCCGTCGAGCTAGGACCAATTACCGGCATGTCGGAGGCTATTGTAGACCTGGTTTCGACCGGCAAAACCCTACAAGAAAACAACCTTATGGAACTCGAAGTGCTGTATCACAGCACCGCCCGGCTGATTGCCCATCCGCTGAGCTACCGGGTCAACCCCTACGGCCTGAAAGAGCTGATCGATCGCCTGCGAGAACGGGCTGAAGTCGTCACAGCGTAGATGCTATAACCACTAAACGTAGCCGAAGCTCCCATCTACCTTCGCTATAATGAGCGAAGGTACCCTAGATTCATTTCAATGAATGAGGGTAGTATGATTTACATCTTGCCAGCTTTGGCATTCAGGCAGCGCGCTAGCGTTGAACGCCCTTGGATGACAGCCCCAAGCTGGTGACAATGGCGCTAGATCAGCCTCTCCCTGTAACTTCTGTGGTCTGCTTTGCAGTGCTACCCCTGGGGTGCGTGGCATATTGGTCCTGTTTGGGCCAACAGCATTGTCGGGATACAGGTCAGTCCCATAGCCCGCGAGGCCTTTGAAGACCGCCTGACTGGGTCAGAGATGTGTCATATCGGCAAAAGCGCGATCGCTCCGATCGCGGCCCCAAGCCGCCGACCCCGATGGAATTGGAGAGAACGTTTGACTTCACCACAGGTAAAGCCAGAATTGAGCTTCTGGCAACTCTGGAATATGAGCATTGGCTTCTTCGGCATTCAGTTTGGCTGGGGTCTGCAAATGGCCAACACCAGCGCTATTTTTGAGCAGCTGGGTGCCGATGCTGATCAAATTCCTATCTTGTGGTTGGCGGCCCCTCTAACTGGGCTGATCGTACAGCCCATTATCGGCAACCTCAGCGATAACACCTGGGGGGTTTTAGGTCGTCGCCGCCCTTATTTTTTAGTTGGCGCCATTTTGGCCTCGCTGGCGCTGCTGTGGATGCCCAACGCAGGCAGCCTTTGGATGGCCGTTGGTCTGCTCTGGATTTTAGACACGGCGGCCAACATCAGCATGGAACCGTTTCGGGCCTTTGTCAGCGACTTGCTACCGCCGAAGCAGCGCACCAAGGGGTTCACCATGCAGAGCCTGTTCATTGGCCTGGGGGCGGTGCTTGCCTCGGCCCTGCCCTGGGTGCTCGCCAATGTCTTTGGCGTGCAGGAAGCAGTAGCCAACGGCGTACCATTGGTAGTCAAAATTTCGTTCTATACCGGAGCCGCTTTTTTCCTGGGCACGGTTCTATGGACTGTTTTCACCACTGAAGAGCGGCCCCCCCGCGATATGGAGGCCTTTCGAGAGCAGCAGGAGCAGCGGCTGGGAGTCGGGTCTACGGTGCGGGAAATCGTCACGGCCTTTCAGCAAATGCCGATCACTATGCGGCAGCTGGCCTGGGTACAGGGATTTAGCTGGCTGGGCATGTACTGCGTCTTTTTATACTTTCCTCCGGCAGTGGCCCACAACTTATTTGGCGCTACCGATGAGTCGTCGCCCCTCTATAGCCAGGGGATTGAGTGGGCAGGTATCTGCATCGCCGCCTATAACGCAGTTTGTTTTGGGGTATCGTTTTTGCTGCCCCGCCTGGCGGCAGCGACCAGTCGCCCAATCGCCCATGCGCTGTGCCTTACCTGCGGCGGCTTGGGGCTAATTTCGCTCTGGTTTGTGCCGTCGCCCCGGTGGGCGCTGTTGCCCATGCTCGGGTTGGGAATAGCCTGGTCTAGCCTTTTATCGTTGCCCTACGCCATGCTGGCGGGGGCGCTGCCCGCTCGCAAAGGCGGCATTTACATGGGCATTTTCAACATGTTTATTGTGCTGCCCGAGATCATTGTTTCCCTGGGGCTGGGGTGGATTATGGCCCACCTGCTCGACAACAACCGTCTGCTGGCGGTGGTGCTGGGCGGAGTATGCTTTTTAATTGCGGTGCCTCTGACGCTGCGAGTGAAAGAGGCGATGCCCCAGCCCACGGTTTCGGCGACGCTACAACCAGCGCTTGAATCTGAGGTAGTTCCGAAATAAATCTGGGTTACGTGTGCTCTGTAGATTTGGCAGGTTAGGGTGAGAAACAAAATCAATCCCAAAAGCTACATCCCTCTAGTTAGAAACCACGCCTAAACATCATCGATTCGCTCACGCTTCAGGCTTTGCGATAATCACTCTTAATAAACATAAATAAGTCCCCCGCAAAAGACAGAGGACTTTTAAGCAGAGCCAGTGTTTTTAGGGCCTTAGAGCGATCGCACCCCTGCCATCACCTCAGCCCGCTGCTGATCCGCACTTAGGGGCTTGTAGGTGAGCTTCGATACCGCCACAAAGGCCATCAGCCCCAAGACTGGACTAATCAGCGTAGGGAAGCCGTCAAAATCGGCGGTAAACAAGCCGTTGGGGAAGTACAGCAGAGTATTGTCGACCCCAAACATCGTCGGCATCAGCGTAAACATCAGCAGGCGCGACAGCGACCCCACCGCAATGCAGGCCAGCGCCCCCTGCTGCGTCGCCTTCGACCAAAACAGACCGCCAATCAGCGGCACCACCAGACCCGCAAAGCTCATGTCGAAAGCCAGCAGCAGCAGTACCCCTGTCTGGGGCACCTTCAGGCCCAAAACCACTCCCAGCACCGTAATCACGATCGCCATCAGACGGGTGATCAAGAGCAGGCGATCGCCTCCCGCCCCGTGGCCCCCCGCGTGACGAATGCCCATTACATTGTGAGCGAGCACTGACGAAGTACCTAAAATTGCGCCGTCAGCGGTAGAGAGCGAGGCCGATAGAATCGCCGCCAGCACCAGCAGCCCCAGCAGCGGCGGAATCACACCATCCAGCAGGGCAAACAGCACCGGGCCATCGGGTACAATCCCCGCCTGGCTGAGAATGCTGTTGGCCCCCAGCGCAATCACTGAGAAAGGAATACCAATAATCAGCGTCCCCGCCGAGGCAATGAAGCAGGCTCGCTGAGCCGTTTCAGGACTCTCAGCGGCAAAAATACGGGCCATAAAGTCGATCGCCACCATGTTGCCAAAGCCCAGGGCAATAATACTGGCCCAGTTAATTGCGGCTCCAGAACTCACCGCCGTCAGCTGGTCAAGGGCTCCTGGCCCCATGCCGGGGTCGATGGTAATGCCAAAGTTAGCCACTACAAACAGCAGCAGTCCCCAGGCTCCTACCAGGGCAATCATGACCTGAATAAAGTCGGTATAGGCTACTGCAAATAGCCCACCCGATACCGTGTAGGCAAACACCAGAGCCGCCAGTAGGGTAATACCACCAACGTAGCTAGTGCCCAAAAAGTTCTCAAACATATACCCGCCAGCAACCAAGTTGCCCGCCAGCAAAAACGAGAAACTCACCGACATAATGCAGGCGGCAATGACTTCTACACTGCGGCCATATTTAACCCGGTAAAAGTCGGGAATTGTAATTAGCCCCATACGGTTCATGGGTTTAGCTAAAAACAGCCCCGTCAAAAATAAACAAATCGACAGACCAAGGGGTAATGCCGCCCCGGCCCAAAACCCAAAGGCGGAGGAGAGGTCAGTGTTGCCTAGCGTAGCGTTAGAATCGACCGACTGCGCCATTAGCGTCGCTGCGGCCAAGGGCAGCGCCAGCCCGCGCCCTGCCACTAAAAAGTTAACGCTATCGCCCTTAATTTGCTTAGAGGCCCATACCCCAATGCCCAGCGTGGCGAGCAAAAAGGCAATAATGCCGTAGGAAAATACACTATGTTCCATGCCATTTAGACTCCTATTTATCTTTGAAGCTATTGAGCGGCAGATACTAAAAAGCCCGGGAGCAAGCAGCCAGTTCCACAGAAACTGTGCTGTTTCTCCCGGGCTTTTATCCCTCCGTGAACCAGACAGAAGCACGTTATGCACAGCCTGGCTGCACCTCTCGGACCAGCCACTCGGTAAGCAAAGATGAACTAATCTTGCTGGCCGAATCGGAACCCTAGATGCTCTGCTCTCAAGTTTTTTCTACAAGCAGACAATGCTCTGATGTTGAGGCACTTGTTTCATGGGTCGCAAGCATCAGAGCCATTTGCAAATACCCAATAAACTAGTTTTTATCAACTAGCTGAGGCTAGGTACGTAGCCATCACTACGGTTGCATCGACGGCATGTCAGCGTTTCATCACTATGAGATTGATTAGAAGAAGCTGCTGAAGGGGCGATCGCATCTCTGCTTTTCCCCAGTCTTTTCGGCATAGAAGATATACAGCGTTGGGCTAGAATTGCACCCTGTTTATCGACCACCTCACCCTGAGGCTAATCAATACGGTAGCCGGGCCGATCGCGCTGGGCCAGTTTCGTCTATCGAGAG
>JBARVK010000239.1:0-5550 GCA_049646225.1 Nodosilinea sp. | reverse complement strand
GAGGGAGGCAAACCGACTCTTGAATCCATAGAAACGCTTGTCTTTTCTGCCGCTGAGCTGACCCAATAAGAGGCAGATGATAGGGTGGGCATTGCCCACCACATTCTTGGGCAAAAGCGGCCACTGCTGGGGCGCACAATCGGGGGCAAAGCCAAGTCTACCACTGGGGACATTTCGATTCTCCCCAGCCCCCCTCGACTAGGGTTCGCCGCCCTGGACCCAACGGAAAGGATTGATCGATCATCGGTTTAAACGTCTGTTTTGCAAACTGGGCTGTTGGTAACTCGGAACCCTATGGTTTTGGGTAAATTCTTTGCCTGTTGCAACACCGTTCGTAGGGGCCAACGGTTGTTTGCCCTTGCCCCAATTCACGCCTCAACCCGACAAAATCCACAATCCAAAATCGCCCTACCGATCGAGGGAATCATACTGCTCACCGACCCAGGGCATGGTGGCCAGATCTTCAAAGGTGACCTGGCGATCTTTTTCCAGGGCTTCAATGCGGCGCTTTTCGGCGTAGATTTGGCGCTGGTACTCGGCAAACTGGTCGGGGGCGCTGGTACAGTCGGTCTTTTCCCACAGGGCCAAAAAGTGGCGGTAGCGCTTTTCGCAGAGATTTTTCTCCATACAGGCGGCGGCAGCACGAATTACCAGGGGGGCGCGAAGAATATCGCGCTTCGTTTTTTCGCTCAGGTGCAGCAAGGCTTGCAGGGGGGTGGTGGCCAGGCCAGAGTCAGCCAGGTGGTTGCGCAGCAGGCTAACCAAATCCGCTGACCCTTCATTTAGCTCCAGCAAACGCTGCATCTGCCGCCACAGGGCGCGGTGGTGAGAGTAGCTAAACTGCAAATCGCGGTCTTCGAGCACCTGGCGCATCTCATCACGATGGCCAGGGGCGTGAAGGAAAATTCGCAGCAGGGCGGCCTCGGCCTGCTCTAGGGAACTGGCGCTGGGGGTGGGGGCGGGGGCAGAGCGGGTGGGCGCTTCAGAGGAGGTGCTGCGGCGCTGGCGGCGCACCTGGGTAACCAGGTTTTCGGCCAGCAGGGGCACCAGGCGGCTGTCGCCGTTGCTAAAAATCTCGGCGCAGTAGCGCACGTAGTGGGTACGGGTGTCGGCGTTGGCAATGTCGCTGAGCAGCTTGACCACCGCCTGGCTGGTCTGCTGAAACTGGTCGGCCTGGCGCAGGTCTTTGCCGCTGATCAGGTTGTGGATCTGCCAGTCGATCCAAAGGGGGGCAGCGTCGATCAGGGCGCGGTAGTCGGTAGCGCTGTGGCTCTGCAAAAACTCATCCGGGTCTTTGCCGTCGGGAATGTTCAGCACCCGCAGCTGCACGTCACCCCGGTAGGCCATCTCTTCGACTTCGCCAATCGCCCGCTGAGCGGCCTTTACCCCGGCGGCATCAGCATCGAAGTTGAGCAAGATTTGCTTCGATTCGGTATAGCGCAGCAGCTGGCGCACCTGAGCGGCGTTGAGGGCCGTGCCTAGAGCAGCCACGGCGTTTTCCAAGCCGGCGGCGTGGAGAGCAATCACGTCGAAGTAGCCCTCGACGACAATGGCGCGATCGTCTTTCGCGATCGCGGCCCGAGCCAGATCCAGTCCGTACAGCGTCTTGCCCTTGTCAAACAGCTCGGTGTCGGGGGAGTTGAGGTACTTGGGCTTTTCGTCCCCCAGGGCCCGACCGCCAAAGCCAATCACCCGGCTCTGGCCGTCGCGGATGGGAATCATCAGGCGATCGCGAAAGCGATCGTAAAACCCATCGCCCTTCTGGCGGGGCACAATCAGCCCGGCCTGCTCCACCAGGCTTACGGGGTAGTGCTTTTGCTCGACCAAGTAGCCGTAGAGAGTCTGCCAGCCCCCCGGCGCAAACCCCAGCTGAAACTGCTGGATGGTGGCGTCGCTCAGCCCCCGTCCGTAGAGGTAGGCCAGGGCCTCGGCCCCGTCGATCTGCTGTAGGGCATGCTCGTAAAATTTGGCTGTCAGCGCCAAAATTTCGTAGAGCTGCTCCCGCAGGGTGAGCTGTCGCTGCAGTTCCTGCCGCTTAGCAGGCTCTAGGGTGGTGACCGGCACCTGGTAGCGCTGGGCCAGGTCGAGCACCACATCGGCGAAGGAGCGCTTGTTCAGCTCCATCAAAAACTTAAAGGCGTTGCCCCCCGCCCCGCAGGAAAAGCAGTAGTAAAACTGCTTGCTAGGGCTGACGCTAAAGCTGGGCGACTTGTCTTCGTGGAAGGGGCATAAGCCTACAAAGTCTTTACCCTGCTTTTTGAGCACCACGTGCTGAGACACCACATCGACAATATCGGCGCGATCGCGCACCGCTTCAATAGTGTCGGGATGGAGGCGGGGGGTATCCATAGTGCCGGGGGCGGGGGCGAAGCGCTAGATGTTGAGGATGGGTTGATTGTAGCGGATCGGGAGTAGGGAGGTGGGAGAGATGAGGCGGTGGGGGAGATGAGGAGATGGAGGAGACGGGGGTAGATTGAATCAGGGGCATTTGGGTTGGGGCGAACGGCCGTTTGCCTTTGCGGAAGGCATTATTTTTTTGATTCATACCTAATCCGAACCACGTAACCCCGATCCAGTAACGACCAAGCTGTACGGGCAAACGGCGTTTGCCCAGGCCAATTAGGGGGTAGCCAAGCAGGATTTGGGCTTATACCTGTGTTCAGTAACCCCAAAACAAGAATCCTCTGAGGCAGAGGGTGCTCTAGGGCTAGAGTCTGCTTCAGAGGATTTTAACGGGATGATCGGCAGCGAGGGGCTGCGACGGGTAGTTTACTCGGCGATCACGCGCAGGTTGACCATAGCAGTCACTTCGGGGTGCAGCTTCACTTCGGCCTGGTACTCACCCAGCTTGTTGATGTCGGGCACCGAAATATCGCGGCGATCAACCTCTTTAGAGGCTAGCGACTTGATCACATCGGCTACATCGGCGGAGGTGACGGTACCAAAGATCGCCTCGTTCTCGCCCACAGGCTTTTGAATGGTAAACATGCCGATGGTGTCGAGGGCCGTCTTGGTCGCCTCGGCCTCCTGCTTGATCTCGAGCAGTCGCTGCTTTTGCGCCTCGCGCCGACGCTCCACCTGCTTTAGCACACCGGGGGTGGTGCGCACGGCCTTCCCGTTGGGGATAAGATAATTACGTGCATAGCCGGGAGCCACCTCTACGAGGTCACCGTTATAACCCAGCTTGCGAATGTCTTCCGTCAGAACGACCTGTACCCGTTTTGCCATGATTTTTCTCGTATAGCCCAGTTGACTATACTACCCAACGCCCCTGGGTCTTGGCAACCCTGTCTTGACAACCCCTGGTATGTCTGCCTGCTGTTGCTAAACCCGATGCCCCGTCCCGCCCAGAAATAGAGTTGTCCATGATTAGAGTTATCGTCGCCCTGGTGCCAGCCCTTTGGGTAGTTGCGATCGCGATTATCGCCGTGCAAAACGCTACCCCCGTCTCCTTTCGGTTGCTAACCCTGCAGTCGATCGAGATTCCCTTTGGGGTACTGCTAGCGTTTTGTGCCGCCGCTGGAATGCTGGCGGCGGCCCTGGTGCTGCTGGTGCTGGGGGGCAACCCGCTGCGCCGCCGCCAAAAGCAAAGGTCTGAGCCATAGCCCAGACCTTTGCTTGTATGCGGGATGACAGGCACCCTAGCCCCTAGCTCCCCCGCCCCTAGCCATCGGCACCTAACCTGCGTTAAGCAATAGATTATTGCGGGGCTGTAGTCACATTCTCCCCAGCTCGGGCTTCCTGAATTTCGGTACCCAGCGCCCGCAGCGCCTCAGCAAACTGAGGATCGGCTCCGGTACCGATAGACTCGCGGTTGGTGGCGAGTTCTTCCTGCTGTTCCTCGGTCAGCTCTACCGAAACATCGGGGTCGATACCGTGCTTGTTGATATCGGTGCCAGCGGGGGTCAGGTACTTAGCGACCGTAATGGCCACCCCAGACCCGTCGCCCAGACTGCGCACCGACTGCACCAGCCCTTTGCCAAAGGTGCGAGTACCCACCAGCATCGCCCGCTCATTATCTTTCAGCGCCCCAGACAAAATTTCGCTGGCGCTGGCCGAACCACCATCGACCAGTACCACCAGAGGTTTATCAGTGAGAGCACGGCTGTTGGCGGTTTCTTCGTCCACTACGCCCTGACGATTCACCGTCGAGACAATAATGCCGTCATTGATCCACATGCGGGCAATGTCAATGCTGGAGTACAGCAGCCCACCAGGATTAGAGCGCAGGTCGAGAATATAGCCCGTCACCCCCTGGCTTTCCAAGTCTTCAATGGCTTCGCCCATTTCAGTGGCGGCGTTGGCGCTGAACTGAGTCAGTCGAATGTAGCCCACCTGCCCTTCGGGTCCAGCCTGAACGTTGTAGCGCACCGGATGAATTTCAATGCGGGCGCGGGTGATCGGCACCTCTAACTCTTGTTCGCCTCGGCGAATGGTGAGCGTTACCGACGACCCCACTGGCCCACGGATCAGGCTGACGGCGTCGTTAAGCTCCATGCCCTCGGTCGATTCACCATCAATGGCCAAAATCACGTCTTGGGAACGAATACCAGCCTCAAAGGCGGGGGTATCTTCGATGGGAGCTACCACCAAAATGTCTTTTGATTCTTCATCCTGAGAAATTTGAATACCGACCCCGGTAAGCTCACCAGAGGTGTCGATTTGCATGCTGCGAAACTCTTCTGGATCCATGAAGCGAGTATAGGGATCCTCTAGCTGTCCCAGCATTTCGCGGATAGCCCCGTAGGCTTCTTCCTGATTGGTGTAATTGCGCCCTAGGTAATCAGTCCGCACCGCATCCCAATCCACTTGATTAAAGGTGGAATCGACAAAGTTGCGGTCAATTAGCTGCCAAACTTGATCAATTAATTCTTTGGGGCTTTCTTCAAAGAAAGCTTTGCTCTGGGACAGGTGAATCCCGGCGCCAGTTACGATGACCGCAGCCACAGAGATGGCGGTTGCGCCCAGAATGAGTCCGCGCTTTGCAAATGTCATGTGATGTAGGTTCTAGCAGCAAATTACGCTCAATCTAACACACCAAACTGAGAAGCAAAGGGAAGATTTGATGAGGCATCTGACCTCTGTTAATAACCGTAACGATCGTCACACAGCACCTTGGCCCTAGGGGAAAATACGCTGTCGAACAATAGACTGCGGATTATTAACACTGGCCTCTGCTGGCCTGCCCTGGTCGCCCTAGCACCGTATTAGAGCAGAACTAGACAGGGTACCAAGCTATAATCGCCTTACTTTGTCGAGAGGTTCGGCAAGACACCCTCCGCGAACCCGTTGCAACAATCGCTTTAGGACGCTGAGAATGGGCACAGGCACGACCGACAAAGGTAACCATATTCTATTAATTGGTACTAACGAAGGCCAAATCCGCCAAATGGAGTTTGACCTCCAGGAGGCCGGGTACCAGCTGGTGGTAGCCAACAGTGCTCAAGCGGGCCTCGCCCTGGCTACCGAGCATGCGCCGGCTCTGGTGATTGTCGATCGCCTGCTGGGGGGAGAGTCGGGACTGGTGCTGTGCCAAACCCTGCGCAACGA
>JBARVK010000238.1:0-7072 GCA_049646225.1 Nodosilinea sp. | reverse complement strand
AAGTAGAGGCAGGCGAGACGATTGCAATCTTTAGGGCTGACCAGGCGATCGCAGAACTCAAGCCCATCGCTAAAGAAAAACAACTGCGACCATTTGGCTTATGTGCGGGAGAATTCACCGTCCCGGCTGATTTTGACGCACCTTTACGAGAAGATTTGCTGAGCGCTTTCGAGGGCAAATGAAGATTCCGCTAGATACTCATATTGAGATAGAGAGGGACAAAAGGTTATGTCTAATTTGGAGCAAAGTGAAGCGGCCATCCTTTCGTTGCCATCAAGCGAGTTTGAAAGGCTAAAACTTTGGCTTCTCGACCTAGACTATGACCGCTGAGATGAGCAGCTAGAGCAGAACGTTGCAGATGGCAAATTAGATGCACTAGCTCAGGAGGCGATCGCCGAGCTTATATCGTGATTGAGAATCTCGTCGAGTCACCAAGCGGTCGGTTGAAAGGTGGTGTCGTTGGCGATCAAAACCATGTCACCAGTTTGTTTGATTACAAACAGCCCGCGCTGGTAGGCATAGCGATCTACCCCTTCGTCTACCTCAATACCCGCCACCGCTCCATAGATGCGATAGTCGCCGTAGTGGGGAAACGCCTGCCGAAAGCGATCTAGCCGGGCCAAGAAATCGTCTACATCCTGACGAGAGAGCCGCGACTTGACTTCAATGGCAACCGCTACATCGCCATTCACAGCAAAAATGTCGATTTCCATTTCTGCGCCAGGCCGCTGCGATCGCATACGACGGGCCGTTTCTTGCACCTGAATGCCCCGCTCCTGAAACAGGCGCACCACCGCAGGCTCAACCAGGTTTTCGACAAACTGCCCCCATCGGGTCGTCAGCCCGGTCACCTCTCGACTGGTATTGGCCGCGATGCGACTCGTGTTTGCTGAAATTTGCTTTAGCTCCTGCATCTGCCGCTCAGACTCGGCAAATATGCGATCGGCCTTTTCTTGGGAGGCTTGAAACAGGGCGTAAATATCGTCGATGGTGACGGGCTTAGCCATAGTCAGAAGCCTGCCTTTAGGGCGTTCTCTTCCATTATGCGCTACGGCATGATACGCATAATGCAGTCCTTCTCTCACTTGGGAAAAGGACTGCATCTTCATTGCCTTTCCTCTAGGCAGGCCGACCCGGATCGAGGTGATCCAACGCCTTCAGCACGGCTCCCACATCCATTGACAGGTATTCGCCGAGGCGGAGGATGTCATTGACCTGGGCGCGGCTGTCTTGGCCGAGGGGCTTTCTCGACACCGCTGCCTGTTTGAGCAGGGCGAAGACCTGACGGTTAAGGTGCTGGTAATACAGCTCCTGGGGGCGTTCTAACGAAAGGCCCAGGGAGAGCTGCTGGCCCAGGTTGACCAGCCGCCCCAGCCAGTCCACATCGGCGGCCAGGGATTCTGTCGGTGCCTGGTTGAGAATTTGCCACACCGATCGCCCGATCAGCCGCTCTAGCATGGGCTTGGCTGCCCCTAGGGAAAGGGACGCATTGCAGGTACTGGCTTCGGTGGCGATCGCCTCTAGTTCATCTAAATAATCTTCGCCCTGGCGCAGGGGGCTGAGGGTAGGATCGCTGGTTTCGCGCTCCAGGGCTTGCAGCACCTCCATCGCCCGGTGGCTGAGGGCAATATCCGCTGCCACCTGGAGTTCCTTCGGCACCGGTAGGCCGTCGCGGTGGAAGGCCCGCAGCACGCCATAGTTGTCGCGGTAGACCTGGGCATAGAGTTGGTCGAGGCGCAGCAGGGTGTCTTGGGAGAGCAGCCCCATCATGCGGTGGCGCTCTTCGGCAAACAGGTCTTGCAGACCATAGGTGTGGGGGCCAAAGGCGCTGTTGATGGCGAGAATGACCTGGGCGGCGCTGGCCTGACCCAGGCTGTCGAAGACAGCGGCTTTGGCGCGGGTGTAGGCGAGGCTCGATGGCCCTATGGGGCCGGTCTTCGAACCGCGCATCGTGCTGATGCCGCAGTGGAAGTCCCAGCCGCCCAGGTGCACTACGGCGAAGGCGAGGCTAACGCTTTCGCGGGTGATGGTGGAGGTGATTTCGACTTGACCCACGGCGAGCGACATCGGCCCTATGCGCTGGCGGCGATAGTCGTGCTGCTCGACGGTGTAGCAGTAGACCGTCTGCTCACGGTGGTAGTCGGTAAATAGCGACCCCATGGCGTAGTGGGCCACCACCTGCTCCAGCGAAATGCGGGAGGGTTTGACCAACGCCTCGTAGACCCCGGCCCCGGTGGCAAAGTCATCGATGTTGCTGGGGGCGTGGAGCAGCCGCTTGACAAACTCAGGCTCTAGGGCGATTCCCGCCACTTCGCCAGCTAGCTCGATCGCTCGGGCGGCATAGCGCAGAATCTGGGTGCCCTCGGGGCGCGAGAGTTCTTCAAAAAACCAGCCGCAGCTGGTGTACATAAACAGGGCGTGGCGCTGCATTTCGAGCAGCTGCAGGGCGGTGACTCGCTCCACAGCCGAGAGCTGGTGGGTTTGGTGAGCCTTAAAAAAGATGCTGAGATTTTCAGGACTGCGATCGCCCATCACCGCTACATAGGCATCGCGCGCTGCCCAAGGATCGCGCAGCAGGGCTGCCCCATGCTCTTCGTACACGGTCGCTAGCTGGTCGCGCAGCCAGTCGAGGGTATCGCGCAGGGGCCGCCGCCACTGCTGGTTCCAGACCCCGCCGCCGCCACAGCCGCAGTCGTCCTGCCAGCGGTCGACCCCGTGGGAGCAGCTCCAGGCGGTGACGGGCTTGAGTTCGGCTTCCCAGGTGGGTGGGTGGGTGGCCAGGTAGTGGGCGTAGTTGGTCACCGTCCAGCCCTGGCGGGGAAATTCTTCGGTGAGGGCGTAGGCCAGCGCTTTTTCGGCCCCGCTGCGGTGGTGGCCAAAGGTTTCGCCGTCGGTAGCCACCGAAATCAGCTGGAAGGGGCGGCGATCGCCGTGGATGGCCTGACTGATGCGGCCAGCAAAGTGCTGGGACGAACTCAGTACATCGTTAAAGCCCATGTCGCGGGAGATCGGGCCGTCGTAGAAGAAAATATCGATGTAGCGGCTGGGATCAGGAGTCCCATCGGCATGCTTGAGGAAGCAGCGGTAGGGACGGCTGGGATCGATCTGGCCACCGCCTACTTCCTGCCAGCTATCGCGCTCGCCGTTGTAGCTGACCAGCGGGCGACAGCGCTGCACCTGCGACGGGGCCAAAATGGTGAACTTGATCCCCTCGGCGTGGAGCACGTCAAGGGTGGGGTAGTCGATCGCGGTTTCGGCCAGCCAAATGCCCTCGGGCTGACGGCCAAAGCGACGGCGAAAATCTTCGATGCCCCAGCGCACCTGGGTCACTTTGTCGCGCGGGTTGGCCAGGGGCAAAATAATGTGGTTATAGACCTGGGCGATCGCGTTGCCATGGCCGCTCAGCCGCTCACAGCTGTTGCGATCGGCATCGAGAATGCGCTGGTAAGTTTCGACGTCGTAGCGCTCCATCCAGCTCAGCAGGGTGGGGCCGAGGTTGAAGCTGATGTACTCAAAGGTGTTGACAATACGCACCACGTCGCCGCGATCGTTGAGAATGCGGGCAAAGGCATTGGGCCGGTAGCACTCGTAGTGAATGCGCTCGTTCCAGTTGTGGTAGGGGGCCGCACTAGACTGCTTCTCGATCGCATCCAGGTACGGGTTTTCACGCGGTGGTTGGTAAAAGTGGCCGTGGACGCAGACAAACACCCCCGTGCTGACGGCGGGGATCAGCCCATCGTGGGGGCCGTCATAGGACGGATGGGCCGCAGAAACAGCCTGCAACGCCGAATGCTGGAGTGAATCAGCCATAGGACTAGAAAAGAAAGGTGAGTGAGGAAATATCGAAGGCAGCAGCCTGCTCTAAAGCAGCCTGGCCGCAGCCACGGAGCGTCGATTTTGGTAAAGCTTAGAGCCGGGGATCGCAGCTCTGAGGGCGCTCCGGCGGGTTGGATGGGTCTAGAGAGGCCGAGGCAAACGCCTTGGTGATCACCTGCGATTAGGGAGGACAGGCGGGGTGGCACGGAGAGCCAAAGGAGTGTTCCCAACGAGGGGCGTACCTGCTGCCCGATGAAAATATCTCTGGATGATTCTAACTCTCTTTTAAACAACAGACAGAATCACTTAATCTCAGTTGATGTTTTGCAGCGGAATTGACGCCCTGTGCAGTCCTTGGCCAAAGCATCACCTAACTGCTTACACTACCCTGGGGCAAAACGACGGTTACTGCGGTTCCCTCGCCTCGCTGGCTCTCTAAAGAGATATGACCCCGGTGGGTATCGACGATCACTTTGGCAATCGCCAGCCCCAGCCCCGTTCCCTGATCCCCACTGCGCAGCCGCGATGGATCGGCCCGGTAAAAGCGATCGAAGGCGTGGGCCAGGGCCTCCTCGTCCATACCGATGCCGGTATCGTTTACGGTGACCTGAACCCCCGGCTGCCCTTGGTACTTGGTGGGCTTGACCTGCACCGTGACGGTGCCGCCCTTGGGGGTGTACTGCACGGCGTTGCTGATCAGGTTGGTAAATAACCGGGTGAGCTGGCTGGGATCGCCCAAAATCGTTGAGCTAGCCGTGGGAGCGGCCAGCACTCGCGGTGAACTGAGGCGGTGTTTTCCGGCCCCCTCGGTGGACACCTCGACCTGTAGGGTAATTTGGCGCTCGGCGGCCATCACCTGCTGCTCCTCTACCACATCTTCGAGCAGGCCCTCTAGGCTGAGTGAGGCCGGGGCCAGGGCGATCAAGCCGCTTTCTTGACGGGCTAAAAACAGCAGGTCATCCACCAGTCGCCCCAGCCGCCGGGTCAGGCGCTCAATCACCTGAAACTGCTGCTGCTGAATCGCTACGTCGGGCTCGGGGTCTGACAGCGCCACCTGGGCATTGGTCTGAATCACCGCGATCGGGTTGCGCAGCTCGTGGGAGGCATCGGCGGTAAACTGCTTGAGCTGCTGGTAGGAGTCGCGCACTGGGGCGATCGCGATCCCCGACAGCAGCCAGCCAATCGTTGCCACCGCCCCCACCATCAGGCTGGTGCCCAGGGCCAGATCGACAATTAGTCTACGGCTAGGCTTGGTCACCTCAAACCAGGGGTGGCTGACCCGCAGATAGCCCAGCACCTGCCCATCGACCTGCACCCGCTCGGTGATCTGGCGAAAGAATGTGTCTAGCCCCACCTGCACCGTTTCGCCAGCCGGATTCACGTGCAGAGGCACGGGCTGCAGGTCTGTAAAGGTAGACCACAGCAGTAGCCCATCCGGGCCAAACCACTCCAGGTCAATGTGGTCGTCTTCGACGGCGCGGGCGTTGTCGCGAAAGCTGGCCTCGACATTGACCCGCAGCGGCGGCCCTTGGGCCTCGACGGTGGTAAAGACATGATCCCCAACGGCGTCGGGTTCGATCACCAGCGATCGCTCCACAATTTCCACCACGTGATTCAGGGTGTCATCGACCCGCTCAACTAAGGTAGTGCGTACGTAGAGGTAAAAGCCGCTGGCAAACAGCAGCAGCAGCACCGCCGTCACCGCCGTATACCAGAGTGCCAGCCGCCGCCGAGTTGCCTGAAACATAGAGAACGCTGGAAGGATACGTCTTTAATGTATCTAACGCTAACCAGCCTAGGGCAGAGCTACCAGCAGAGGTCTGAGCCAAAATCCGGGTTGGTCATCTTATAC
The DNA here is from genome assembly GCA_049646225.1 of Nodosilinea sp. Taxonomy (GTDB): domain Bacteria; phylum Cyanobacteriota; class Cyanobacteriia; order Phormidesmidales; family Phormidesmidaceae; genus Nodosilinea. Next base: position 1,404 of record JBARVK010000238.1, on the reverse strand, counting down.
GAAATCCGATTTGATCAGCCCCGGTTCATAATTAGGCATCTCGTAGGGGCGTAGCATGCTACGCCCCTACAAACCGGGGGCATACAGTTAGGATTCGGTATTATGCTCAAATCTGTCGCTAGCTAGATTGAGTTGGGTTGATAAAGAATGCAGGCTATAGTTGACCCGCACCATAGCTGATGACGCCGATGCGCTCGTTTGCGCCCTTGTCTTAGCCTGCTTGGCGATCGAGCAGCCTGCCGATATCAATGACATCACCATTTGCCCCCGGCAAGATAGGTAGATGTCCGGTAGAATCGGCCCCTACAGACCTTTCAATGAGTAGTAATCTATGCCCACTTTGACCCTTTACGGTACCCCAGTCAGCACCTACGTGCGAACTGTTCGACTGCTGCTGGCCGAAACCGACACCACTTACGACCTAAAAGAGGTCGGCATCTTTAACGGCGACAACACAACCGACGCTTATCTCAGCAAGCAGCCCTTTGGTAAAGTGCCTGTCCTAGCCGTTGATGGTCAAGAAATCTATGAAACCGGAGCGATTACTGAGTACCTCAATGCTGCGGTAGCCAATGAGAACTATCAACCCTCCGACCTGTGGCTACGAACCCGGATGCGGCAGATCATTTCTATCATCGACAGCTACCTCTACGCTCCGGCGATTGGCACGGTGGTCATTCAGCGCCTGATCGTTCCCCAGCAGGGGGGCGAATCGGACGAATCGGCTGTAAAAGAGGCCGTTGCCCCGACTCAAAAAGCGCTAGGGGCGATCGAAGGCCTGATCGTGGGCAGCCCCTTCCTGCTGGGCGACAGCCTTAGCCTGGCGGATTTGTATTTGATTCCTATCTTTGTTTACCTGTCTAAAACGCCTGAATTTGGGGCGCTGACGGCTCAAACACCGCAGCTTAAAGCCTGGTGGGAAAACGCACAAATCCTAGACAGCGTGAAGCAAGTCTGCGCCTAATGCTCTGTCAAGGTTGAAATTTAGGGTTGAGGCTATACCTGGGATGGTCTTCATCTCGGCGTATTGCTGCGCGCGGGCTTTGCCGCGCCTCAGCCCTATGCACCCTGCGACACTGTATCGTCATCTGCTTGCGCTACTCAAAGCGCAGTGTTAGGGGCTAACCTGGCAGTGAAAGCCCCCTTCAACTCTGCCATGGTGGATCGGTCTAAGCCTCAAGCAAGTGCAAGTCGGCCCCGACGGCCAGGCAAGGGCACCCCACCAGCGCCAGCCACATCCCTCATTCGCAAAGCAGAGCGGGCCAAAAAACGCCAGCTCCGGAAGGCGCGTAAAGCTTTGATCCAGTATCTGGTGGCTACGCTGTTTGGGTCGAGTGTGATCGGGGTGCTGCTGACGCTACTGGGGGAACCGAAGCTAGGTCTGGGGGCGGTGGTGGCGATCGC
>JBARVK010000237.1:0-5058 GCA_049646225.1 Nodosilinea sp. | reverse complement strand
ATGAACATCTCTGAGATTGGCTTGTGCAGCGGCCACAGCGCCTCGGGCGTTTGGGTGAATGAAAAAGCTGAAACGACCGTGCCCGGCCTCTACGCGGCGGGCGACATGGCCAGCGTGCCCCACAACTACATGATTGGGGCCTTTGTCTACGGCCGGATCGCGGGCGAAAACGCCATGGACTATGTGCGCGACCTAGAGCACGTAGAACCCGATGCCGACTTTCTTGCCGCCGAGCAGGCCCGCATTTATGCGCCTCTCGACCAGCCCGACGGCGTGCCCCACACCCAGATTGAGTACAAGCTGCGCCGTCTGGTCAACGACTACCTGCAACCGCCCAAGTCGCCCAACAACATGGATATCGGCCTGCAAAAATTCGTCGCCTACGAAGAAACCCTGGGCCTGATGGGGGCCCGCGACCCCCACGAACTGATGCGCTGTATGGAGGTGCACTTCATCCGCGACTGTGCCGAAATGGCCGCCCGCGCCTCCCTCTACCGCAAAGAGACCCGCTGGGGCCTCTACCACTACCGCCTCGACTATCCCGAAAAGAACAACGAGGAGTGGTTCTGCCACGTCAACCTGAAGAAGGGCGAAACGGGCCACATGGAGCTGTTTAAGCGTGCCGTTGAACCCTACATCGTCGATGTGGACCTGGTCGAAGAAGTCTATGACGTCGCCGTCCGGTAACGGGAGTGATGGGGTGTGCGGGTGATGGAGTAACCCTGTAGGTTGGGTGCAACGACGTGTAACCCAACGCTAATCCCCGCTGTTGGGTTCCGCTGGCGCTTCACCCAACCTACTCCTCGAACTCAAAGCTCTGTTCCCTGTAGACCTTGGCTAAAGACTCCGTCTGATCAAAGCACATTCCCATGTGCCTCTGTGAAACCCTGATTCCTGACCATTGACCTGACAAAAAACCATGGCTTTAACTACCCAACGGGTTGACGTACCCGTGATTGTCGATGAATCGAAGTGCCTCGAAAAATGCAACGCCTGCATTGAGGTCTGCCCCCTGGATGTACTGGTGAAAAACCCTGAAACCGGCAAAGCCTATATGAAGTACGACGAGTGCTGGTTCTGCCTGCCCTGCGAGAAGGAATGCCCGACGGGGGCAATTACGGTGCAGATTCCGTTCTTGCTGAGGTAGACAAGCAGGGGAGCAAGGGGGCTAGGGAGAGAGGGGGCTTTAGTTACCTGTTTGATGCTAAAGCTTGAGCAAAAGTATAGAAGGCAAAAAACAAATTCTGTTTTTTCTGCTTCCTCTCCCCTGCTCTCCCTCTTCCCTGCCCCCCCTCTCCCCAACCTCCTATCCCTGCTGTCATTAGGAAACTCCCAACCATGTACACCACCGATATGGACCCCGAAGTCGCTCAATGGGTTGAATTGCTGCGATCGCCCGATCTCGACAATCGCCTGGTCGCGGTCAAAACTCTGCAACACCTGGGCGATGAGGATGCGATCGAGCCCCTAATCGGAGCGCTCTACGACGAAAACCCCACGGTGCAAGAAATCGCCATCACCACCCTGTGGGAATTTGCCAACCCGGTCGCCATCAAGCCCCTGATCGAGTGCCTCAGCTCACCCCACGAGAACGTGCGCAGTGAAGCGCTGTCGGCCCTGAAGGAGTTGGTATCCACCAACGATCTGATGACGCTGCTGGATCTGCTGCAGGTGGGTAATGTGCACGCCCAGCTCAATGTGCTGGTACTGCTGCGCAAAATCCACGATGCCCAGGCGCTGCCGTTCATTCTGCCCTTCTTTGAGTCGGAGAACCCCGAGCTGCGGGAGGCGGCGGTAATCACCCTGCGCTACCTGAACCAGGTGGTGCGCTGCGAACCGGCTTTAGCCCTAGCGCAGGATTCCAGTGCGGCGGTGCGGCGGGCGACGGCGCTCACCCTGGGCCACTTGAGCGATGCTGAGGTGGTGCCGCTGCTGTGCGACCTATTAATGAATGACCCTGACTGGCAGGTGCGGCGCAATGCCGCCCAGTCGCTGGATATTTTGGCTGACCCAGCCGCTGTTGAAGCCTTGGTCAAAGCGATGGATGACCTCGAATGGCAGGTGCGTAAATTCACGGCCCGCGCCCTACAAAAAACCCCGGATATTCAAGCTCTACCAGTGCTGATCAAGTCTCTGGCCGACGAGTACTCCGACGTCCGGCGCGACGCGGCCACGGCCCTAGGCAAACTGGCCGACCCCAACGCCCTGCCCGCCCTGCAGCAAACCCTCAACGACCCCGATATGGACGTGCGGATTTTCTCCCAGCGGGCGATCGACGCGATTCAGAACTCCCTAGCGGAACCCTCCAATGTCTAGCCACTCTTCTCCCTTTCACCGGGCTGAAGCGGCCCCGGCTGAAGCCCCCCCAAACCCGACGGAGCTGATCCGCAAGCAGGAGGTGATTGCTCAGCTCAAAACCCTGCAGGAGCCAACCCTCGACAATGATCTGGTCAGCCTGGGCATGGTGCGCAATTTGCAGGTAGTAGATGACTACGTGTATCTGCGGCTCTACGTAGGGCGACACCAGCTGGGTCTGCAAGACCAGGTGCAGGAAATTCTGGGGCAGCTGCCCTGGTGCAAAAAGGCCTATGCTCAGCTCTGCACCATCCCTGGGGTGCGCACCACCCTGGCGGTGTCGAGCGGCAAGGGCGGCGTCGGCAAATCAACCACTGCCGTGAATTTGGCGGCGGCCTTGGTCAAAACCGGGGCTAAGGTCGGCCTGCTCGATGCCGACATCTACGGCCCCAACGTACCCCAAATGCTGGGTCTGGGGCAGGCGTCGGTGCAGGTGGTTGACACCCCGCAGGGGCAGCGGTTTGTACCCCTGGAAGCCCACGGCATCAAGCTCATGTCGGTGGGGCTACTGGCCGCCCCTGACCATCCCCTCGCCTGGCGGGGGCCGGTGATGCACAAAATCATCACCCAATTTATCCACGAGGTGGACTGGGGCGAGCTTGATTACCTGCTGATTGACCTGCCCCCCGGCACTGGCGATGCCCAAATTACCATCGTGCAAGAAAGCCCGATTTGCGGGGTGGTCATGGTGACGACGCCCCAGCAGGTGGCGGTGTCTGACGTGCGCCGCAGCGTGCACATGTTTCGCCAGGTGGGGGTGCCGGTGCTGGGCCTGGTAGAAAATATGAGCTATCTGCTCTGCGGCCACTGCGGCGAACCCACCCCAATTTTCGGCAGCGGCGGCGGTGCCCAGATCGCCACCGAACTGGCGGTGCCCCTGTGGGGACAGGTACCCATCGACCCCCGCATTTGCGATCAGGGCGATGCCGGAGTGCCCCTGCCAATGAAGCTGCCCGATGCCCCCCTGAGCCAGATTTTTGGCCAGATTGCCCTGGGGCTCAATGCGACCTTTGGGGTGGCGGTGGTGGAGCCGGTGGCGGTTGGTTGAGGAGTTGGGGTGATGGGGTGATGGGGTGATGAGGTGATGGGGTGATGGGGTGATGGGGTGATGGGGTGATGGGGTGATGGAGTTAATCACGATTCCTGTTACTCCCCCTACTCCCCTACTCCATCACTCCCCCACTCCCCTACTCCCCCACTCCCCTCACTCCCCAAGCTTTGCTGGATTCCTGCTAAAACCTCACTCCTGACTTAACCCGGTCATTGCAGGGATCCTTTTTTAATGCACACACCGACGGAGACAATCCATGGAAACTGGGGCATGGTTGCTGAGTCTGGGAGTGGTGGCGATCGCAGGTTTTACCCGAGGTTTCTCTGGCTTTGGGTCCGGGCTGATCTTAGCTCCTGCACTCAGCTTGATGTTCGACCCCCAGCAGGTCGTTGCCACTGTTGTTCTGCTTGAAATAACTGCCGGGGCTGGTTTGGTGCCCGAAGCCATCCAAAAAACCAGGTGGAGAGAGGTTTTGCCCCTGGGCTTGAGTGCTGTGGTTATGGTGCCCGTAGGAGCCCATTTTTTGGCCCTGCTGGAACCTAACCTGATGAGACGCATTATTGGCGGCCTGATTCTGGGGTTTGTGCTGCTGCTGGTCACGGGCAAAAGTCGCTATACCCACCCTCGGCTAGCCTGGACCTGGGGCGTGGGAACAGCCAGCGGGTTCTTGACGGGGCTAGCGGGCATTGGCGGTCCACCCATCGTGCTGTACCAACTGTCGGGCCGCAACCCCCCTGCCGCCAGCCGAGCCAACTTTATTGTGTTTTTTGCCCTCACCCAGCTGATTGCCCTGGGGTCATACTGGGCTAGAGACCTGATGTCAGCTACGGTCTGGACATTATTTTTGAGTTTTTTGCCTGCTTTTATCGTCGGTCTATTGCTCGGCCGGGGCTGCTTTAAGCGCGTTGATGAAGTCCTCTTTCGCCGCTTTGTCATCGGTCTGTTATCCACGGTGGCTACGCTGGCGCTGGTGGTCTGATATCCACCCTATATAACGGTTTAAACCATGAAACTATCGTCTAAGTCTGACCCAGGGACACCTGCCCTTGGTCCTGTTTCCAGCGGCCGCAAACCTGAGAGCCTGTCGATTTTGCCCGGGCTATTGCTTACGGTACTGATGGCCGGAGGGGCGATCGGTCTAGGGCGAGTGATTGGGTTAGACACCCTCAACCCGCTGCTCATTTCAGTGTTCCTGGGCATCGCCTGGCGACAGTGGGGCACAGTACCTGTCACCTATCGTCCCGGTATCAAATTCGCCATGAAGCGGGTGCTGCGGCTGGCGGTGATTCTGCTGGGCCTGCGGCTGAGTATAGCGGAGGTGATGGCCGTAGGCCCCTGGGGCCTGGGGATGGTGACGTTGGGCACGCTCAGCACCTTTTACCTGACCACCTGGCTGGGGCAGTGGCTGGGGGTAAACCCCCGCCTAACAAAGCTAATTGCGGCGGGCACCTCAATCTGCGGGGCGTCGGCGGTGGTGGCAACCAACACCGTCGTGGAGGGTTCGGAGGAGGATATGACCTATGCGATCGCCACCATTACTGGTTATGGCACCCTGGCCATGCTCTGCTATCCAGTGGTGGGCAACCTGATGCAGCTCAGCCCTGAAACCTTTGGTCTGTGGTGCGGAGCCTCGGTGCACGAAGTAGCCCAGG
>JBARVK010000236.1:0-4292 GCA_049646225.1 Nodosilinea sp. | reverse complement strand
GTAAATACACTCATCTGTATTCGTGCCAAACAGCTTAGAGAATTCTTTAGTTAATTCCGCTCTATTGCAGGATTTCTGCCCCTCGGCAACTTTCGCGGGTCGGTTTAATGACCAACTTTGTATGATTAGAAAGTATGGCCGTCGTGGCCGCCATCCGCGTCACGGCAGTTTATTGGGCTAGTGCTCAATCTGTGCAAGAGGTTCAACCGACTGTGATTTTATCGTCTCCGCCTACCATCAACCGCAGCAAGTCGCTGTACGAGCAGGTTTACCACGCCCTGCGATCGGCGATCTTGACAGGTGCTCTTTCTCCCGGCGATCGCCTGGTTGAAACCCAGCTAGCCGAGTGGCTACAGGTCAGCCGCACCCCCCTACGCGAGGCCCTGCGCCAGCTTCAGCAAGACGGCTTGGTCACCGCCGATGTCAGCGGTGGGCTGCGGGTGACTACCATTACCGCCACCGATGCCGAAGACCTCTACGACTGTCGGCTGGCCCTAGAGGCACTGGCGGTAGCCGGGGCCTGTACCTATGCCAGCCCCGAGCAGCTGGAGGCGATCGCAGATTGTGTAGCCAAGGCCGAGGGCGCTACCGCCAACAGCTATGGCAGCCTCTCCCACGAAAGTTTGCTCGATGTGGACTACCAGTTCCACCACCTGATTGCCGAAAGCTCCGGCAATCGGCGGCTGGTGACGCTGCTCGACACGCTGTTTGACGCCATGGCCCTGCTGCGTATTCAAACCCTACAGCAAAACCCCAACGTGCTGGATATTCGCCTGGAGCATCGCCAGATTTACGAGGCCATTCTGACCCGCAACCCCGATGTCGCCGTAGCGGCTATTACCCAGCACCTGCGCGCCAGCAAAACCCGCGTGGTCAAAGAAATCAAAGAAAACCAGCCGGTAGCCGTGGCCAAATCCTAGAGGCCCCGCCCCCGTTTAGCGGCGGGGATCGCGGTCTGGTAGGATTTTGAGACAACTCACGTTATTTAGGAACCGCCATGTCTCAGACTCCCACCACTGGGGCCGATGCCGTCGATGCCGCGATCGCGGCGGGTATTGACCTCGACGGCACTCCTATTCCCGCCGCCAAGCTCGATCTCTACCACCAGGTCATGGCCAAAGAGGCCGGGCGGCAGCGCAGCGGAGTGAGCAATTCGATGCGATCGCGCATTGTGCGTATTGGGGCCAAGCACTTTTCTCACGAGGACCTCAACGCCATGCTGCAGGCCGCCGACTTTGCCCCCCTCAAAGACAAAGAGATCGCCTACTTCTACGGCGGCAAGTGATCCCTAGGGAATTTCTGGGGAACCAAGATATCTCCAGGTAAGGGCGCAGGGCCTGCGCCCTTGGAAAGAGGCAAAATCCTGGGGTCTTTTCGTTGCATACTTGTCCAAATTGCCTGCCCTAGGCGTCCACCAAATTAGCCTCGACTACGTTGGTGACAGCGCTGGCTTAGGCGGCAACAACTTGCTGGGCCATGGTATCGGGGAAGAGGAGGAATTTACCATCCTTTAGCGCCCTCACGATGCCTTCCTGTTTTCAGCACCCTCGATAAAAAACTCCAAAAGCGCCTGAGTAAAGGCTTCTGGGGCATCCTGCGGCACCCAGTGGGAGGCTCCCTCCAGGGCATAGAAGTGGGCGGTGGAAATTTCGCTGGCGAGCCGCTGACCGTCCTCGGCTTTCTGCCAGGGGTCATCCAGGCCCCAGAGAATCATCGTGGGAGCAGTAATGGTGCCGTGGCGATCGACCAGGGCCATGGTCTGGTTGGCATTGAGAGCGGCGGCGTTGCGAATCAGGCTGAGTTTGCCGTCCTCACTGGCCCAGGGAGCAATAATCCCGGCGCGAAATTCGGGAGTGAGCTGACCGAGATTCGACAGCCCTGCTGCCAGGCTTTCCTCTAGCGCCGTGACCAAATCCTCCACCGGGCGAGGCTTCCAGCGCAGGGGATGGCCAAAGTCGAGCATGTCGTCGTCAAAACGGTCGTAGCAGACGGAATTCGTGATTACCAGTCGGCTGACCAGATGTGCGTACTCGATCGCCAAAATCAGCGCCACTGCCCCGCCCGTATCGTGACCCACCACATCCACTTGGTCCACTCTCAAAGCGGCCAGTAACTCCACAATCATGCGGGCCTGGTCTTGGAACGATCGATCGAAGCGATCGCGCCGGTCTGACCAGCCGTGGCCCAAAAAGTCGGGGGCCAGCACCCGATAGCCCGCCTGCACCAGGGGCGGAATTACGGCGTGATACAGATAGCCCCAGGTGGGAATGCCGTGCAGCAGCAGCACCGTGCCCCGTTGAGCAGCCCCAGCATCGATATAGCGAATCGTGACCGGAATATGCGCCACGTGGGACAGCATAATCTCTTGCTGAGCCGCCCGAAAGTCCTGCCAGGTGGGCCAGTCGATAGTCGTTGCGGTCATGGTGTTGCTCACTCACAGGGTGCATCCGCACAGCGATGCACCATTCTCAGGGCCTTAAGAATCTACCAACAAAAAAGTCCCGGCGTCATTACCGCGTTCGTGCAGCGATGCCAAAAGCCTCAGGTGGGAATCCATGATGGATAGCTCATCTGGCCGGTATCTTATTGCTGCGCGAATTCCTTGCCAGGTTAGATGCCCCATTAGCCTCGGGTTTGGTCAACGGGCTATCCTACAGATAAGCGCTTGTCCACGGAGGCACCCATGACCGCCCTCTGGCCCCAGGCCACCACGACCTACCCCAGTTCCGACGGTGAACCCGTGGCTGAAACCTACGCCCATTTCTACGCCCTGCTAATTACGCTAGAAGTCCTACGGCAATACCTCGCGGGGCGGCAGGCTATGGTTCTGGCGAACCAGTTCATGTACTATGCCCAGGGGTTCCCCAAGCTGCGGGTCGCTCCCGATGTGATGGTGATTTTTGAGGTAGAGCCTGGCGGGCGTGACAACTACACAATTTGGGAAGAGGGCCAGGTGCCGTCAGTCATTTTTGAAATGACCTCAGCAGGCACACGCCAGCAGGATGAGGTCGAGAAAAAGACCCTCTACGAAGGGCTGGGGGTGCAAGAATACTGGCTCTTTGACCCTAAGGGCGAATGGATAGCCGAGCAGCTCAAGGGCTACCGTCTAAAAGATGAGGTCTACGAACCGATCGCAGACGGCTGTAGCGAACCCTTAGGTTTGCGTTTGGAAATCGACGGTGGACTGATTGCCTTCTACCGACAAGATACCGGCGAAAAACTGCTGATCCCCGATGAGTTGGCCGTCGCCCTCAGGCAGGAGGCCCTGCGGCGACAGCAGGCCGAACAGCGGGCGGCAGCCGCAGAGCGGGAGCTAGAGAACCTGAAGGCAAAATTGCGCGATCGCGGCATCGACCCCGATACCTTGCTCGGAACTAACCAGCTCTCGTAGAGTGGGTGGAACGAAGTGAAACCTAACAGCAGCCGGCCTTGTTGGGGTTTGCTAGCGCGCCACCCAGCCTACAGAATTTAAGCTTGTCAACCTACTAGCCAAAGTAGTCGGGTTCGTTGCCCGGTGCCCATTTGATGTTGCAGCCAATGCTGGGTTTTTGGTGGCCGGGCATGGCTTTGGCGGCTAGCACGGCATCGAGGGCAGCGCGCAGGTCTTGGCCGGTCACGGGCACATCGTTGCCGGGGCGGCTGTCATCGAGCTGGCCCCGGTAGGCGAGAGTTTTGGCCTGGTCAAAGACAAAGAAATCGGGGGTGCAGGCGGCGGTGTAGGCCTTGGCGACTTCCTGAGTTGCGTCAAAGCAATAGGGAAAGGTAAAGCCGACCGACTGAGCCTGGGCTTTGAGGTGCTCGGGGCCATCCTGGGGGTGGGTTTGCACGCTGTTGGCGCTGATGGCAACAATGCCCACGCCCTTGGGGCCGTAGTCTTGGCCAAGGCGGGCCAGCTCCTGCTCTACATGCTTCACAAATGGGCAGTGGCGACAGATAAACATCACCAGCAGGGCCGGGGCATCGGCAAAGGTGCCCAAAGTAATGGTTTCACCGCTGACCACATCGGTCAGCTCAAAGTGGGGGGCGGCGGTGCCCAGGGGTAGCATGGTAGATTCCACCATAGCCATGGGTTGAGTCTCCAAGGTGAATGTTTTCGATCGCTTCTCCATCGTACTGAACTATATCTAGGGGATTTGGCTATGACTGCTGAGTTGACCGCCATTCGCAACTACCTGGTCATTTCACCCACCCTAGCGACGGCAGGCCAGCCCACGGCAGAGCAGTTTGAGGCCCTGGCTCAGGCCGGGTATTCCGTAGTCGTCAACCTGGCCCTCTCAACCTCCGACCATGCG
>JBARVK010000235.1:0-1541 GCA_049646225.1 Nodosilinea sp. | reverse complement strand
GATCCGCGCAAATGACTCCTGAAAGCCTTGATTTAAGTGCCTTTGAGAAGTCTGCGGTCACAATCAACCACCCTGGCCAGGGGAGGTTGAAAGAGATCTCATCTTAGCGAGTTGAAAGGAGCGCCTGCCTTACAACAGGTGATGGGGTTGTGGCCCTTAGCGACATCTAATTTGTCACTGCTAGTTTGACGACACTGTCCTGTCCCAATGACAATAAAGCGGCCTCAACGACACTATTGTGTCACCGATGACAAATAAAGTGTCATTGTACAGAAACCTATGGGCGATACTGGACTCGAACCAGTGACATCCTGCTTGTAAGGCAGGCGCTCTACCAACTGAGCTAATCGCCCGTGCTGCATTTGCAGTTTTATATAGTAGCAGACCGTGGAACCCTTGTGAGCGATCGCAAAACTATTTTCTAACGCCGTCGTCTACTGCGCCTTGGCGTCGAAGTACCGGTACCAGACCCAGTTGCCCACCCCGGTTAGCAGCAGGGCTGTACCACCACCAATCCAGCCCAGGGCCGGGGTATAGCCGCTGCTGCTGAGGTTGGTCATCCACAGATGGGTCAGGTCGTTGCCCACTAGACCATCGGCGATCGCAGGGAATAGATACATCATCGCGGCCCCCACGATCAGCCAACCCACCATAGAGACCAGCAGAAACACCGTTTTTGCGGTTGATTGTGCGCCGATCATAGCGAACGCTCCATATCCTCTAGGGCTTTGGGTACCGCTGCGGTGAGCACCTCACAGCCCGCGTCGGTGACCAGCACATCGTCTTCAATGCGAATGCCGATACCGCGCCAGCGATCGTCGATCTGGGGCTGACCCTCGACAGGCTCGTAGGTGGGGGAAATATAAATCCCCGGCTCGACGGTGACCACGTTGCCCACCTCGAAGGGCTTCCAGGACTTGTCGGGGTTACGCAAAATGCCCGCGTCGTGCACGTCGAGGCCCAAGAAGTGGCCAGTGCCATGCATGAAAAAGGCTTTGTGTTTTTTCTCTTCGATTAGGGTGTCAATGCGGCCCTGAAGCAAACCCAGTTCCACTAAACCTTCGGTGATGGTGCGAGTGGCGGCATCGTGAAACTCGTTGAAGGGGGCACCGGGCTTAACCGCCTCAATGGCCCGCAGCTGCGCCTCCAGCACCAGCTCATACAAAATTCGCTGCTCGTCGCTGAACCGTCCCCCGACGGGGAAGGTGCGAGTGATGTCGGCGTTGTAGTAGTCGTAGGCGCAGCCGGCATCGATCAGCAGCAGGTCGCCCTCGTGCATCTGGCAGTTGTTTTCGACGTAGTGCAGAATACAGGCGTTGGGCCCGGAGGCCACAATTGAGGTGTAGGCTGGCCCCATGGCCCCCTCAAGGCGAAAGATGTGCTCTATTTCGGCCTGTATTTCGTACTCATAGCGGCCGGGGCGGGTGATGTCGCGGGCGTGGTTGTGGGCTTTGGCGGCGATCGCGATCGCCTTCCGCAGCAGATCCAATTCCTCCTCTGACTTTACCCGGCGCAGGTGCTGCATCATCAGCGCGGCATCT
>JBARVK010000234.1:0-5687 GCA_049646225.1 Nodosilinea sp. | reverse complement strand
TGAGACTGTTTCAGCTGCAGGTTGTTGACGGCGATCGCAACCGCCAACTCGCCGATACCAACCGCATTCGCCTGGTGCCCAAGCGTCCGGCTCGGGGTACTATTTTCGATCGCAATGGCAAGATCTTGGCCGGCAGCCGCCTGTCGCACACAGTCTCAATTTGGCCGATTGCCCTACCCCGCGACCAGTGGACCACGGTGATTAGTCGCCTGTCGGAGGTTTTGAATGTTCCCCCCAGCGAAATTCAGGCTCGGCTTCAGCAGGCGGGCTACGAGTCGATTGAGTCGATTACGATCGCCCGGGGCATCAGCCCCGCCCAGGCCACGGCTCTGGCCGAATATACCAATGAGCTACCAGGCGTGCGGCTGGAGGCCGAGGCCGTCCGTAACTATCCCAACGGCGATCTGGCCGCCCATGTGCTTGGCTATACCGGCGAACTCACCGACGAGCAGCTGAAGGCCCGCCGCGAGAAAGGCTATCGCCTCGGCGACGTCGTCGGCCAAATGGGTGCCGAAGCCGCTTTTGAAAGTACCCTCCATGGCACGTGGGGAGGGCAGCAGGTTGAGGTGGATAGTGCTGGACGGATCATCAGCATTTTGGGCGACAAGCCCGCGATCGCCGGGGAAGATATTCAGCTCACGATCGACTTAGAGCTGCAGCGAGCGGCAGAGGCAGCTTTGGGCACCCGCGAGGGGGCGATTGTTGCTATGGATCCGCGCAACGGCGCTATTTTGGCGATGGCGAGCTGGCCTACCTACGATCCCAACATTTTTACCACCCGAATTACCGAGGAGCTGTGGCAGCAACTGCAGGGAGCCGACCACCCGTTCCTAAACCGATCGCTGCAGGCGTTTCCGCCCGCTAGCACCTTCAAGATTGTGACTACGGCAGCGGCCCTGGAGTCGGGCAAGTACGATCCGGGCACGGTGCTGCCGACCTATGCCTACCTTCAGGTGGGGGGAATCCGGTTTGGCGACTGGAACCGAGCCGGCTTTGGCCCTCTGGGCTTTACGGGTGCTATGGCGTGGAGCAGCGACACCTTCTTTTACCAGGTAGCCATGCGCCTAGGCGGCCCCACCCTGATCGAAATGACCCGCCGCTTTGGGTTTGGCCGCAAAACCGGCATTGAACTGGGCAGTGAAGAAAGCGCTGGCCTGGTTCCTGACGAAGCCTGGAAGCGCGAAGCCATGGACACCCCGTGGGTCATCGGCGACGCCATCAACATGTCTATTGGCCAGGGGTTTTTGCAGGCCACGCCGCTACAGGTAGCCAATATGTTTGCGGTCGCCGCCAACGACGGCTCCCTGGTCAAACCACACCTACTCAAAGACAACGAAGAGCACCGCAACTGGAAAGAGTCCCTAGAGCTGAGTGATGTCACCATCGACATTCTGCACCGAGGGCTGCGGCAGGTGATTACCGGCGGCACGGGCCAGAGCCTCAATGTGCCTCATCTACCGCCCATTGCGGGTAAAAGTGGCACCGCCGAAGCACCGCCGGGGCTTTCCCACGCTTGGTTTGGAGCCTACGCCCCCATGGAAAAGCCGGAGGTGGTCATTGTGGCTTTTGCCGAACACTCCGGCGGTGGCGGCGGCGCGGTAGCGGCCCCGATGGTGCTTCAGGTGCTGGAGGCCTACTTTGGCAAAGACCAGGCCGAAACCGCCACCGCGCCCTAGGGTTTGGCAAAACGGTTCGGATGGGTGCTGCTCTCGCTAATCTTTGACACTGTATGACAGCAGGCCGCCCACCGACCTGGCCCGCTTGGCTCCCTAGCTCCCCTGCCCCCAGCTTTCAAAACGAGTGCCTAACTATTTGCCCTGGTGCCCTAGCTCCGGGAGGCGAGGTTGAAGTTGCGAAAATGCTGGGCTTGGGCCTCAATGCGGCAGGCAATGCGATCGCAGACCAGGCTACACAGGTCAAAGATGAGTTCGTCAGTCACCCTGTAATAGGCTGAGGTACCCTCGGTACGGCGGCTTAAAATACCGGCCTGAACCATCACTTTCAAATGCTTAGAGACATTGGCCTGACTGGTTTTGGTCGCTTCTACCAGCTCCTGTACGCATTTTTCGCCCTCCTGTAGCAGGTTGAGAATTCGCAGCCGCATTGGCTCACTCAACACGCTAAAGTACTCGGCAACTTGCTGAACAACTTCAACTGAAACCGGCTCTACAGGATCCATCAGAGTTAGTAGGATAGGCTCGTGGGTGCGAACGATTCTCAGTAATATTAACAACTATTTTATTTTCGCAGGTATCCATAGCAATACAGTCATCAAATCTTGTCAATTGCTTAGACCTGATCCCCGTGGGGTTTACGGATTCAGCCAGCCTCAACCATTGGCCTAAGGGATTCACCCTAAACCTTGGGTCAAAGGCCACACCATGAGATTCTTAAAGATAACGATCACCCACCTTGAGGTCTGCCGTGAAAGCCATCACCCTGCTTGGTTCAACCGGGTCTATTGGCACCCAAACCCTGGATATTTTGGAGCATCATCCTGACCAGTTTCGCCTGGTGGGCATTGCCGCAGGGAACAATGTCGATCTGCTGGCTCAGCAAGTGCGCCAGTTTAGGCCTGAGGTGGTGGCGATCTGCAACGCCGACAAGCTGGGCGACCTGCGAACCGCCCTGGCCGGACTAGACCCCATGCCCCAGCTGCTGGCGGGCGACGACGGGGTCGTAGAAGTGGCCCGTTACGGCGATGCCGAGGCGGTGGTAACGGGTATTGTCGGTTGTGCCGGACTGCTGCCCACTCTGGCTGCGATCGAGGCAGGCAAAGACATTGCCCTGGCCAACAAAGAAACCCTAATTGCGGGTGGCCCTGCGGTGCTGCCCCTGGTCGAGAAGCACGGCGTTAAGCTGCTGCCCGCCGATTCGGAGCACTCAGCCATTTTTCAGTGCCTTCAGGGGGTGCCCGAGGGCGGGCTGCGGCGCATTTTGTTAACGGCCTCCGGCGGGGCCTTTCGTGACTGGCCCACCGAAAAGCTGGCCCAAGTGACGGTGGCCGATGCCCTCAAGCACCCCAACTGGTCGATGGGGCGCAAAATTACCGTTGACTCGGCCACGCTAATGAACAAGGGGCTGGAGGTGATCGAGGCCCACTACCTGTTCGGCATGGACTACGACGGTATCGACATTGTCATTCATCCCCAGAGCATCATTCACTCGCTGATTGAGCTACAAGATACCTCGGTGCTGGCCCAGCTGGGCTGGCCCGACATGCGGTTGCCCCTGCTCTACGCGCTCTCCTGGCCCGATCGCATCTATACCGACTGGGAGCCGCTGGATCTGGTTAAAGCTGGCGACCTCACCTTCCGCGAGCCTGACCATGCCAAGTACCCCTGTATGGATCTGGCCTACGCGGCTGGACGGGCTGGGGGCACCATGACGGCGGTGCTCAACGCCGCCAACGAGCAGGCGGTGGCGCTGTTTTTAGACGAAAAGATTCACTTCTTGGACATTCCTAAGGTGATTGAGGGGGTGTGCGATCGCCACCGTTCACAGAATGTGGCGCAGCCTGTACTAGCCGACATTCTTGCCGCTGACCAGTGGGCCAGGGCCGAGGTGCTCAGCGTCAGCCAGAGCCTGACCCAGGCCACCGTTATTTCGCTGGGGTAAGCCTGTGGAACTGCTGATTTTACTGGGGGCGATCGCCGTCATCGTGATAGTAGTGGGCTGGCTGTTCAAGCTAGTCCGCAACACCGTTCAAACGGCCTTGCTGGTGGGCTTTTTGCTGCTGGCCCTGTACTTTTTCTTCGACATTGGCCCCGGTGCTGTGTGGGAGCAGATTCAGCTCTGGCTCGGCAACGGGTTGGGCGGGAGATAGTATCAGGCCTGCTGAAGTAGTCCTCATCTGTCATTCCCACGGAAGTGGGAACCCATTGTAGAAAAGGTGTTCCGGGGTGGATTCCCGCCTCTGCGGGAATGACAGGCAAGTCGTTTTCTGTGGGCTAATTCATCGGACTTCATACAAAAGCGATTGGGATGTAGAGTTTTGGATTGGGTGAATGGGTAGGGGTCTAAGGGCGGGGCGTTAAAGCCAGGCTGATCACCTGCCAGGGGGTGACCGTTGCGGGTGGCCCTTCATCCTGAGGCTGCTCTAGCAGATCGACTTGATCCAAGACATCTATGGGCAGAGTACCGCCTAGGGTGAGGGTGCTGGTGGTGCCGGTGCTTTCGTAGGCGCGCAGAATGAACCGATCCGCCCGGTCTTCTGCCTGCTTGAGGGCCGCCAGCACCAGGCTGGTGTCCCCCAAGTCGAGGAAGCTGTCTGACGGCAGCCCCTGGGCGGCGGTATCTGTCGTGCAAACCAGGCAGGAACGAATCGGCAGGTTGAGGCGGCGGGCCGCCTGGACGGTTTTGGCCTGCTGCCAGCCCTGGGCATGGGGATAGATGGCGTAGGTGAAGGTCTGGAGGCCGCGATCGCAGCCTGGGTCGGGCCAGATGGGCGCTTTCAGCAGGGTCAGGCGCAGCTGGCTGGGGGTGGCGTCAAATCCGTGTTTGTAGTCGGTGAGAATGCTGACGCCGCGATCGCCGTCGCTCAAGTCGGCCCAGCGCAGGGCGGGTACCTCCCACTTGGCAGCGTCCTGGGGGGTGGTAGGGGTGGTGGCGCGGGCGATCGCGCCGAAGGGAATCTCGTAGGTGGCCTCAGCCGCCGATACCGTCAGCGGAAAGGCGGCTTTCAGCACGACCTGGGTTTCCTGCCAATCGACCTGGGTCTGCACCGCCAGCACGGGCGAGCCGATATCTAAGCTGTAGTCCTGGGTAATGGTGGACTGGTTAAAGGTTTGCACCACACGCAGGGTTTGCCGTACCGGGCCATACTCAACCCAGTGAATGTCCTGAAGCCTAAAATTGTTGAGGGGATGAGCCTGATAGTCGGGGGCGATGTTCCAGGCATCCCAGTACTGACCATCATCCTTAAAAGCCTGGAGCTGATTTCCACAGCCGTGGAAGGTTTCGGTAGCAGTGGCTTTGTGCAGCAGACTTGCTACGGACCCGGTTGATACGTCAACTGTGGCTCGTAGATGCTCGTTCTCAAGGATGCAGTCAGCGGGCAGTGCGTCTGAGGGCGCGGATTCAGAAGGGATGAGCCAAATCAGTTGGTAGCCTACCGAAGGAATGCCGGGAACGTAAACCAGCATTGTGCGAGAGTCGGGTGGCCCTGGCTGGGTGGCGAGAACCTGGCCTTCAGCATTCTGCGCTTGCCAGTGGGGCTGAGCTAAATCGGGGGGAAGGGCGATCGCTACCACCTCGCTGCGCTCCCAGTTTAGCGGGTTAAACAGCACCACGGGTACAGCATCGGGATGGGGCGGCGATGGAACTGGACAGCGCTGAGCCAGAGCGGTGAGGGAGGCTTGCAGAATGCGATCGCCTGCCGCCAGCGCCCGCTGCCATTCGTCATTGGCCTGCTCAAACACTTCGGGGATCGACGACCCCGGCAAAATGTCGTGGAACTGGTTAAACAGCACTCGCTTCCAGGCGGCCTCTAGCTCAGTCTGGGGGTAGGGTTGCAGGCCGTAGATGGCGGCGATCGCGGCAAATAGCTCGGCCTGGAACAGCGTGTCTTCGCAGCGGCGGTTGTACTGCTTCTGGTCGCCGTGGGTGGTGTAGCAGCCCCGGTGGAGTTCGAGGTAGAGTTCGTCGCGCCAGCGGGGGAGGGAAGCGGTGGTGGGGGAGTAGGGGAG
>JBARVK010000233.1:0-2096 GCA_049646225.1 Nodosilinea sp. | reverse complement strand
GAATCGGGGTTGTGTAACTCGGATGTCGTATTACTTCAAAATTTTTACATTAAAAACACAGACGGCATCGAAATTCGACGCCGTCTGTTATTAAATAATTAGAAAAGACCTGTGTCTTTACATAATTCCCCAGAAGTGGAGCACGCCCTGTCCAGAAAATAGCTCGACTAGAACAGCAGAGAGAAAGCCTATCATGGCCAAGCGTCCGTTCCAAATTTCAGCGCTGGGGACAAAACCAAAGCGCCAGCGGGTGCCTGGGTAGGCATAAGGCTGCTGCACGTCTTGGGTCACGGTCGAACGTTCTTTAACGTCTTGCATAGAGTTACCTTGATTGACATCGCTGGTAACAGCTTAACAATACTAAATAAAAGTATCCTCTTTCCAGAGAAATAGA
Source organism: Nodosilinea sp. (assembly GCA_049646225.1). Classification (GTDB taxonomy): domain Bacteria; phylum Cyanobacteriota; class Cyanobacteriia; order Phormidesmidales; family Phormidesmidaceae; genus Nodosilinea. The sequence goes on along the minus strand of JBARVK010000233.1, from coordinate 1,702 downwards.
TGGGTCAGCCTTGGAACGGTTGGTGCTAGATGACGTTTGAAGGTTTTTCTTGGTGCCAGAGGCACGCCGTGGACGGGTAAAATAACGACGGCGATCGCGCTAAAAACAGCCATGGTTTAGTCGATTTTCGCCGTAAAATACCGGCTTTTTAATTAATTTCCAAAGTAACATTATGGCTCAAAAGCTTACTACTTTTGCCGCCGCTGGTAGGGGGAGAGCGGTTGGCATACTATGTGACGCAGCGATGTCACCAGCCTCAAAGACTGGTTTGCTCACTGAAATCTCCCACAATTACGGCGATGGGGCCTCCTCCCGGTGGTCCCTGATGCTCGCTGCCTCCAGATACATAAATCATTGGGTCTTGCACTACTGAGGCGATTGCGGCTCCCACCACGGCCCTGGCCATACGAGTGTGATTAATATCGGAGTCGTCGAGCATCGTGTGGCGGTGCCCGAGTATCTGGCCAGACGGATCGGCTTCGGCCTTGGCAAGCACAGTGACAATTTGGGCGCTGCTTGCTCCGCCGGCGCTTGCGATCGCCTGGTGAATAGCGGCCACATCGAGAGCGTGGGCCATGACGCTGTGGCCGATGCGGTAGTTGCTGTGGGACTCGGGGGCATTGCCCAGCACCAAAATTTCGCAGTTTTGCAACTCTACTCCCGCCGACGTCGAGGCTACTGTTGAATAGAAGCTGTAGTTGTGGCAAATATCGGCGTTGGTAAGATCGCCCATTGACACTTCTCCCAGCGCGACAGCAACCCCTAGGGCCGAGGCTCCGCGAGAGTAGGCCATCGATTTGTAGCTGTCTGGGGTAACGGTAGCCTGGGTCCGACGAGCGGCAGTAATCAGAGGACATTTGATCTGGACGAAGTGAACCGCAGCGGCGGTGAGGCCAGCGGCGGCGATCGCCGCTTGTACGCCCTCAGCCACCACCTGCACCATGGTCAGGGTGCCAATTTCATCGGCTAAAAAGTTGCGGGTGTGGCTAACGCCCAGGGCTAAACCCACCTGAGTTGGGCCCGATAACCCCTCTGTTTGCCGGGTAAACACGATCAGGTGAGGGCTCAACACACCCTCGGTGCCCCCCGACATGACAAACACAATCTGGCGGGTCAGGGCCTCGCCAATTAAAGTCTGCAAATACCCCTTTAGGGTAGCTACGGCAAAGCCACGGGTAAAATCGTTGACGCAGCCGTTACCCTCGGTTTTGCCCATTACCGCCACAATCATGTGGGGATCAAGCTGCTGCCGCGCAATTAGCTCCTCAAGGCCGCTCAGGTCATCGGGACCACTCTGAGAAATTTTAAAAATATCAACGTTCATAGAGCGCTACCCCACTTCGGTAAAGCCTAGGGACTCTAGCGCCTGCTCCACCTTGGCGCGGTGGTTGGTTTCCCACTCAGCCAGTGACTGAGTCGCGGCGCGATCGCAGCGCTGGCGGGCCTCCTGCCAAACCGCCTCCTGCTGCCCAGCGGGAATGACCACAATACCCTCTTCGTCAGCCACCACCATATCCCCAGGGTTGACCGCCACGCCGCCGCACACAATCGGCTGATTCAGCTGGCCCAACTGCTTCTTTTGACCCGGCACCGGCATCAGCCCCCGAGCAAAGACCGGAAACTGGGCTTCGCGCACCTCGGCCAAATCGCGAATCACACCATCGATTATAAAGCCAGCAATGCCTCGGTTCTGGGCGATCGC
>JBARVK010000232.1:0-3446 GCA_049646225.1 Nodosilinea sp. | reverse complement strand
GAGCACAAGAATGTAGTCTCGGGTCAAGGTCATGATTAGAAACGACGCATCTCACTCCTATATTACCTAGGGCAAAAAGCCAGCTTTAGCTCTCTTACTGCGGTTTTTTGCCTGTAGATTGAGCTTTTTATGAATTTTGAGCAAATCGCCCAAAATTCATTCTTTTGTTTTTTTTAGCCTCTCTAAAGGCTTTCCAAAGCTGATTCTTTTCGAAAATCAAACTATTTTTAAGTTATGCAAACTATTGATTCACGAATAGTCTACACAACTACCGTTGGTAACGTTTTTTCTTCAGAGTTGACCTTTTGAGGCTTTCGTCGACCTCAGGGTTGGGTAACCCTAGCTACAAAACCCCCCGCCGGGCTTTGCTATGTTTGACAAATAAAAATTGCCGTTTATGACGAAATCTTGTGGGCTCTGTATCTGTACAGATTATTGAGGGAAACCCCCATTTGCGATCGCTCCTAGGCTGGCATCTTCAGCAAGCTGGCTACAGGGTTTTTCAGTCGTCAGATATAGGTCGTACCCGCGATGTTTTTCAAAGTCGTCAGCCTGACCTGGTCATCTTAGACTCGCAACTACCCGATGGCGATGGGGTAGAACTGTGCAAATGGCTTCATAGCCAGGGGCAACCGCTGATTATGATTCTCTCCGCCTGTAATACCGAAACCGATATCGTGACTGGGCTACGGGCTGGGGCCGACGACTACCTAACCAAGCCCTTTGGCATGCAGGAATTCTTAGCCCGGGTTGACGCGCTGACCCGACGAGTGCGTTTGATGAGTGCCCCGGCCTCACTGACCTACGGCGACTTAAACATCGATCTAGTGCAGCGGCGGGTCAATTTTCGCGGTGACTACGTCGATCTAACACCTCAGGAGTTTAGCCTACTGTACGTACTGACCCAGGCGGCGGGTGCCCCCCTAAGTCGCACCGATCTCCTGCGCCGTGCCTGGCCTGATGCGATTGATAACCCCAGAACCGTCGATACGCATATTCTTTCTCTGCGCAAAAAAATCGAGATCGACCCTAGACAGCCCAACATTATCCAAACGGTGCGAAATGTCGGCTATCGATTTAATGTCGAGCGCGTCTCCGCCGGGACTAACGGCCACAGCCCCCGAGTCAGCCCCAGTCTGGCCACCTCTTCATCGTTAACCTAGTTGCACTTACGTCGTTGAATACTGGGTAAGCGGTTGCTCATATGTCAGCCGCATAAAGCGGCGTAGCTAGTTTTGGTGAATTGAACTATAATTCGAATTGCACTCGCTTTTCGGCCTGTACCCCATTGTGTTCACTACCCTAAAACCTGCTACTCTGCTTCCTACCTACGATCTGCTGGAAGCCATTGAGGCGCTCAAGCGCGAGCTCAACGCCGTTGTTTTAGCCCATTACTACCAAGAGCCTGACATTCAAGATGTCGCCGACTACATTGGCGATTCGCTAGGCCTATCTCGTCAGGCTGCGGCCACCCAGGCCGACGTCATTGTGTTTGCGGGGGTTCACTTCATGGCTGAAACGGCCAAAATCCTCAACCCTGACAAACAGGTGCTACTGCCCGACCTCAATGCGGGCTGTTCTCTGGCAGATAGTTGTCCCCCTGATGCGTTTGCGGCCTTTAAGGCTGCTCATCCCGATCACCTGGTTATTTCTTACATCAACTGCACGGCTGCCATTAAGGCCATGAGCGATATCATCTGCACCAGTTCCAATGCGGTTAGCATCGTGCAGCAGTTACCCGCTAACCAAAAAATCATCTTTGCCCCCGATCGCAATTTAGGCCGCTACGTCATGGAGCAAACAGGTCGCGATATGGTGCTGTGGCAGGGCAGCTGCATGGTCCACGAAACCTTTTCTGAAAAGAAGCTAGTACAGCTTCAAGGCGCTCACCCAGACGCTGACGTGATTGCTCACCCAGAATGTGAAGAGGCCGTGCTGCGCCATGCCCACTTTATTGGCTCGACCACGGCTCTGCTTCAGTATGCTCAGCAGAGCACAAAGTCTGAGTTTGTTGTGGTGACAGAACCTGGCATTATTCACCAGATGCAAAAGCAAGCTCCAGATAAGGTGTTTATTCCAGCCCCACCAACGGCCACCTGCGCCTGCAATGAGTGCCCCCACATGCGGCTCAACACGCTAGAAAAGCTTTACTTAGCGATGAAAAACCGCAGCCCCGAGATTGTCCTCAGTCCGGAGTTACAGCAACAGGCTCTCAAGCCCATTCAGCGCATGCTCGATATGAGCGTGTAACCTAGCTAGCTCGTAGATGAGCCTGACTGTAGCTGGTTTTGCTGCTCCCTCAGGCTTGAGGGCCTAGTGCTCGTCTACAAAGGTTTTTAGTTCCGCTGTCAGTTGCTCAATCAAGTTATTGTTGTCCGAGGCGGGTTGACCGCTTTCCTGCTCAACCCGCTCAACTACATCATCAGGCAGGTTGAGCAACGCCACCAAGCGCGTGTAGGCGTCGGCCTCTTCTTGGTTGATCAGGTCTTCGCCGGGGGCGCGGGCACTGGCGCTAATCACCTGATGACCCAGCTTGAGAACTAACTCTCGCTCAGCGGGGCTAGACAGCTTAGGCACCAGTTCTTCGAGGGGCAGGTTTTGCATCAAGTAGTCGCGCAGTTCGTCCCGCAGAGCAGACTGTTGACCAGGACTGCTGGCAAACAGATGGCTAAACTGGTCTAGCATCACGTCGACTTCTTCGTCGGCGAGGTGTCCGTCGCTCCAGGCCATGGTTGACACAATGCGCAGCAGCGTCATCTGACTGGGGCTGATTGAAGGGGGAGAAGGAGGTTGTAGGGGCATAGCAGTCTCCGGGGTAGTGAACTACGTCGGCTAGCTGATGATGACAACCTACCACGGAGAACCGGGGGGGGCAGGTAACTTTAGCAATCTCTACAAAATTTGGGATTTTGAGTAAATGTTCTTACACCCGGCCAGCCAGGTGGGCGAGCTGACGAGTGTTTTTGAGCCGCAGCATCGATCGCGCCGTATCCTCTACGATCCAGCCCTTTTCAGCCAGCTTGCCCATGATTTTCTCGGCTTCGTCGGGGGTGATATCAGCCAAATCGGCCAGGTCTTTGCGAGGAATATTGAACAGTTCAACGCCATCTTCTACCGATTCGCCGTAGGCTTCCTGAATAATGGTCAGGGTATTGGCTAATTTGACGGCGGGGGGCTGGTGTCGTAGCTGAAAGCGCAAGTTGGTCTGGCGCAGCCGCTGTACTACTAGCTGCAGCAGTCGGTGATGTAGCTGGGGATCTTTAAATAGCGTTTGAATAAACCGCTGAGCTGAGATGCTCATCAGTTTGACGGCGGTCATAGCAACTACGTCGGTGGAGCGAGGCGATTCATCTAGAATGGCCATCTCCCCAAAAAAGTCTCCCTTGCCCAGTACCGCCAGGGTAATTGAACTGTCTTCGGCATGGCGGCGCACTTTTACCCAGCCA
>JBARVK010000231.1:0-7895 GCA_049646225.1 Nodosilinea sp. | reverse complement strand
AAACTGTATCAATCCTGTGAAAAAGATCGGCAAAATTTAGTTCTGGCTACTTTTTTTGATTTGATGGCATTAGATACCGGAGCTGTTGGGCTGCCCTTGCCCAATCGAGCCGTAATCCCGATGTCGGGATAACTAACCTCCGTCATCATAGAGGCCGCATCACCGTTATGGGCTGGCCCTGTGCCTGCCCTGCCGATGCCACTGCAATCCTCCGTTAGGGCCCATTCTCTAGCCCCCAAGTCTCCTCTGATGACTCTTTTCATATTTAGCTAGGGAGCACACCTTTGACTATGGCTACGTCTGTACCCCATCCGTCTACTGAAGTTCAGGTTGGCGTTTACGAATGCACCATCACGCTCAAATTTCGGCTTTTAGAAGAAGATAATGTGATCGCCAATCGCGATCGCATGCTAGAACTGCTGATTGACGCCTATGCCTACGGCAGCGATGAGTTTGTTGAGCAGCTCGAGTCTCGCGTAGAGGTCAGTGAGGTGCCGGAAATGGCTGCTTCGCCGCTGATGCGGCGGCAGTTGATTCGCCTTCGAAATTTACCTGCGGCCTGATGCGATCGCTTAGATGCCAGGATCAATCATAGAGCCTGCTTGCAGGCGACCTTGGTCAACCTTGTTCCCTCAAAGCTCCTAGGCCCGTATATTGATTAGTAGGGGGTTAGGCGACGTTTGGTTGTCCTTAAGCCCTGTAGTCGCTGTAACCCAAGCTCATGCATAGTTACCCTCTCCAACGGACGCTCACCCGCTCGGCTCAGCTTTGCTGGCGGGGCTGCTTAGGTCTAGTCTTGTCGTTGTGTTTGGTTCTGGGGTTAGGGGTATCTGCCGCTGACGCAGTGGCCGTTTTTCAGGTGCCCACCGTAGCCGCTGGAGACTCGACGTGGATTGTTGATGACGCCAACATCATCAGCCGCATTAACGAAAACAAAATTTCTGCCCACTTCAGCGATCTGGCTGCCACCACGGGCAACGAAGTCCGCCTGGTGACCATCCACCATTTCGACTACGGTGAAACCGTTCAAACCTTTACCGATAAATTGTTTGAACGCTGGTATTCTACGCCCGCAGATCAGTCTAACCAAACCCTGCTGGTGCTGGATGAGGTAACTAAAACCGTAGGAATTCGAGTCGGAGATCAGTCTGCTGCGGTGCTTGACCCAGACATCGCCGCCAGTGTTGCCCAAGAAACCGTCCTTTACCCGCTGCTGGAGGGTGATAAATACAACCAGGCCTTTTTGGCGGCCAGCGATCGCCTGGTAGCCGTACTTAGCGGCGAAACGGATCCTGGACCGCCGATCTTTGACGACTCCTTTGACAGTGAAAGCACCTTTGCCAGCGCCGAAGAAACCGCCGAAAATCGCGGCAACAGCACCGTTATTCTGGTTGTGCTGCTGGTCTTGGCCACGGTGATTCCGATGGCAACGTACTTTTGGTACGCCGGCTTTGGCAACTAGGCTTAGACCTCAACACGGCGCTAACGATCCACGTTTACCACATTGTTTTCGTCCATCACCAGCGGGCATGGGCTGCCGTCGTTAGCCTCAGGGGGCACCAAGCCAACGAGGTGGGGTACCGGGCGGGGTGTGTACCCCACTAAAGAATCCCCTTGGTAGGCCAGCGAGGTGCTGGCCCCCGAATCGAGCATGACCGCATCGCGCAGGCCCGACTGGTACAGCATTTCTCCCAGCTGTACCGAATCCACCATGGTATGGGTTACCCCTACTACCGGTTGTCCGGCCGTGTTGATACCCCAAAATGCCCGGTGACGGCGGGCATCGTAGTCAAACAGGCTGCCAAAACTGCTGGGCGGCTGAGGTAAGCCGTCTTTAACCAGCCAGGCGGCGGCGACAAAAGCGTCGGTGACGCCGGGCAGTTCGTAGGCCAGCCCCGCTAGGGTATTGTGGCGAGCTGCATCAAAGGGCACAAACAGCACTTGGCTTGGTGAAATCAGCACCAGGGGGCGACCGTTGAGCCGAGGGGTTTCTCCGCTGTAGCCCGGGATAAACTGCCGCGTGCTTTGACTCAGGACTGGCCCAATCATGACATTGGAGTCCAGATATTCCAGGGAAAAGAAACCGCCGTCAACCGCTCCAGCCAGATTGGTACCGGCCATGATCTCCGGCAGCTGATAGCGACTGTTGGCATGGATGGTCACGGGCTGCCCCCCCGTGATGATTGAAAAGGACTGATTCTCCCAGGCCACTTTTTGAACGTCTACGGGAGTTCTAAAGTTAGCCCCTGAATCGACCACCTCAACCGGTGCGACGCTGGGGGCAGGGGGACCGCCCCAAGCCTGATCGACTAGCGCCGTGAGATTGGACTGGCCAAACCGCTCGATCGCCAGCAGTGACTCTGAGGCTCCGGCAAACTGCTCGTTTTGCTCACGCATGGTGAATGCCGCTAGGTACCCAGCCCTGTCCACAGCCTGGGCTACCCGCTCGTCGTAGTGGCCAGTGGGGTAGCTAAAGTAGCGCATGGGGACGCCCAACTCGCTCTCAAGTCGCCGCTTCGACTCAACCACCTCGTAGGCCAAGTCCTCATCGCTGAGGGTGCGGAGGTCAGCCGGATGGGTAACGCTGTGGGAGGCAATGGTCACAAGGGGATCGGCGGCCATGGTCTTGAGCTGGTCCCAGGTCACGGTCGATCGCCCTGCCACGTCGCCATCTACCTTGCCCGGAAAGACAAAGAACATCGCCGGCACCTGATACTTTCTCAAGAGCGGGTACACATGCTCGTAGTGGCCAGCGTAGCCGTCATCAAAGGTAAGCAAAATCGGTTTTTCTGGCAGGGGTGCCCCGGTGCGCAGGTGCTGCACAAGCTGGTCGGGACTAATAGGCGTCAGGCCATTGTCGAGAATGGTTTGCAGATGGGCTTCGAAGTCTGCAGGGGTGAGGTCAAAAAAAACTTCCGGCGGTTCGAGCACATCGTGATACATCAAGATGGGCACTCGCGCCTCTGCGGCTTGGGGATGAAGGCTGGGCCAGGGGGCCGCGCCCAGCTGGGCGATCGCCTGGGTTCCTAACATTTTCGAGCCGCTGCCTAGATCAATCCCTTGAAACAGGGTTTCGCCCGCTTGGCCAGCGTCTTCTGCCTCGGCTAGTCCTCGGGGACGGCGGCAGAGCCGTTCGCTACTCACCGCCGTAGGAAAGGCATCAACCCCAGGTGCATCCAGCAGGGCAAACAATTGGGCATCTAAAGCCTGAGGCTGGTCGGTGGCGCCTGGGGCCACACCAACAACATCACCCATGCTGATCGCCCCGGTACTCAGCGCTGCGACCAGGGGCACGGCTGCCCCTAATATAAACGCGGCTGACCCCATCGTCAGTATTGTTCGCGTCCTAGATGATTTTGTACCGGATCTGGTTTTGATAATCTTGCCCATCTATAACTCTCTCCACCAACTCTTAGCCCCGGCCAAAACCCATTACATATTACTGGGAGAAAGCTGGCTTTGTTAGATTAAAGCGGCCTATTTTGTCAGTTAGGAACCGTTAATCTCAACCCTGTGAACAAGACTGTTTCTAACTTCTGCTAGACCGTAGTATGAAACAAGCCCATTGCGCGATCGTTCTTCTCCATGACTGTCACTATTGCCTATCTAGGGCCTGAGGGCACCTATTCTCAACTGGCGGCTCTCGCCTACTGTTTCGACTTAGAACAGCGCACAGACCAACCTGTAGAGCTAAGGGCTATGCCCAGCATTCCAAAAGCCATACAGGCAACGGCTGAGGGGTTAACTAACCTCACCATCGTGCCGGTCGAAAATTCAACTGAAGGGGGCGTTACCCCGACCCTCGACACCCTCTGGCGGCTGCAGCAGCTTAAAATTCACCACGCCATGGTTATGCCCATTCGCCATGGGCTGCTGTCCGAAGCCCATGACCTGACGGACATCAGCAGAGTTTATTCCCATCCCCAGGCGTTGTCTCAGTGCCAGTTTTGGCTGGAACGCAATCTACCCCAGGCCAAGCTAGTGGCAACTCGCTCTACAACAGAGGCCCTTGAGCACTTAGCCGACAATCAGACGATAGCAGCGATTTCGTCAGAGTGGGCGGCTCAACTCTATAACTTTCCTATTCTGGCCCATAGTATTAACGACCATACCGACAACTGTACTAAGTTTTGGGTGCTCAAGAGCGACAATGCCGAGGGGCAAAGCCCCGGTGGGCAATACACCTCGCTAGCGTTCAGTCTTCCGATCAATGGCCCCGGTGCCCTGCTCAAAGCCCTGGAAATATTTGCCCGCTACGGCATTAATCTCAGCCGCATTGAATCGCGCCCCACCAAGCGATCGCTGGGAGAGTACGTCTTTTTTGTCGACTTAGAAATCAGTGGCTATACCCCAATCGGGCTGCGGGCCATTGACGAGCTTTCAGACTGTACCGAAACCCTCATCAACTTGGGCACCTATAACCTGGTCACCGTAGATCCCAGCCTAGCAGCGACTAAAGCAAAAGCCTGGTCCTACAGATCTACTCAAGCACTTCCTTGAGAGCCGTACGGGCGGCCAGGTGGTTGCGGGTGGAGGTTAAAATCTCGGCTTCACGCTCCAAACGCACGCTGGTGTCGTCCATCTCTAAAAGAGCCTGTTGCTCTAGGGCCACACCATGCAGGTTGCTGGCTACCCAATAGGACAATTCGATTGGGATGGCGGGAATATTATCGGGCAGATCAATATCTTGGTTCGTAAGCTTGGCCGACAGGTGCACGACATCGCGCAGCAGACGGTCAACGTCGGAGGCTAAAGGATTGAGGTCTTGACTGGTGGGCTTGTCCTCTATCCACTCGACCAGGCCGACTCGATAAGGCTTTTCACGAACATGACTAAGAACTCGGAACCGTTGCTGACCAATTGTAAGAATTTTCAGACGATCGTCAGGCAGTCGCTGATAGTGAAGAATTTCAGCACAACAACCCACCTGGGCGGGCTGGCCCGTGATCGGATCTAGCATCAACACTCCAAAACGGCGATCGTTCTGAAGAATGGTATTCATCATGATTCGGTAGCGGGGTTCGAACACATGAAGCGGCAGGTGCCTCCCCGGAAACAAAACCAGCTCAGGTAATGGAAAAAGTGGGAGTTCTCGCACAGATATTGACTCGGAGAATGCCATTATCGCCTCTCGCAGGGGTTAGGCAGGCCGTGCTGGAGCAGGGCTTGCTGTAACACTTGTTTACATAATGACATTTTAACCCAAGTGCCCTGTAAAATGCTGGGCTTGAAGGCCCTACTCGCCTAGTTTATGCTCTTGGATAGATCCCTTAAAAACCCGCTGAACGAGAACCGTCCAGCGGGTACCGTAAGCCTTTCTAAAGCTTCACTTCGATATCTACACCAGCTGGCAAATCCAACTTCATTAAGGCATCAATTGTCTTAGACGAGGGCTGATAGATATCAATAATTCTGCGATGGGTGCGGCTCTCAAAGTGCTCACGGGAGTCTTTATCCACGTGGGGAGAGCGCAATACACAATAGATGCGGCGTTTGGTTGGCAAAGGAATTGGCCCAATCGCTGTGGCGTTAGTGCGATTAGCCGTGTCAACAATCTTTTCACAGGAGGTGTCGAGCAGCCTACGATCAAAAGCTTTCAAGCGAATACGAATTTTCTGTTGCTGGATAGTAGCCATAGGTCTGAGAGGTATAAGTTGTCAAGGTACAGAACGAAACTGAGAATCTCGGAGACAAAAGACAGGAATGAACCCTTTGGAGGTTCACTCCTGCTTTGTAGAAGCTAGTTCTAGACTACTTCAGGATTTTGGAAACTACACCGGCTCCAACGGTTCGGCCACCTTCGCGAATAGCGAAGCGCATCCCCTGCTCAATAGCAATGGGGTTGATGAGCTCTACAGTCATCTTGATGCGATCGCCGGGCATAACCATTTCAGCATCGCTACCATCGTCAGCGGTGAACGCGACAATGCTGCCGGTCACGTCGGTGGTGCGCACATAGAACTGAGGCTTGTAGCCAGGGAAGAAGGGAGTGTGGCGGCCACCCTCTTCTTTCTTGAGGATGTAAACCTCAGACTCGAACTGGGTGTGAGGGGTGATGCTGCCGGGCTTGGCCAGCACCATGCCGCGCTCGATGTCTTCCTTCTGCACACCGCGCAGCAGCAGACCAACGTTGTCGCCAGCCATCCCTTCATCCAGGGTCTTCTGGAACATTTCCACACCCGTTACGGTGGTGTTGCGGGTGTCGCGAATGCCAACCAGTTCAACGGTTTCACCAACCTTGACCTTGCCGCGTTCAATCCGCCCGGTGGCGACAGTACCCCGACCGGTGATCGAGAACACGTCCTCAACCGCCATCAGGAAGGGCTTGTCCACATCGCGCTCGGGAGTGGGGATGTAGTCATCAACGCTGTCCATCAGCGCCAGGATCTTGTCGACCCACTGGTTGTCGCCACGGTTGATGGCGGGGGTGGCGGTTAGAGCCTCTACGGCCAACAGGGCAGAGCCAGAGGTGATCGGAATATCATCACCGGGGAAGTCGTAGGAGCTGAGCAGTTCACGAACCTCCAGCTCTACCAGCTCCAGCAATTCTTCATCGTCAACTTGATCTTGCTTGTTCAAGAAAACAACGATGCTAGGTACGCCCACCTGCTTAGCCAGCAGAATGTGCTCCCGGGTCTGGGGCATGGGGCCATCAGCAGCAGAGCAGACCAGAATGGCCCCGTCCATCTGAGCTGCACCAGTGATCATGTTTTTCACATAGTCAGCGTGGCCAGGGCAGTCAACGTGGGCATAATGGCGATTCTCAGTCTCATACTCCACGTGCGCCGTGTTGATGGTGATACCACGGGCTTTTTCTTCGGGGGCCGCGTCGATCTCGTCATACTTACGAGCTTTAGCGCCACCAGCCGCTGCCAGCGTCATGGTAATAGCCGCTGTCAGCGTGGTCTTGCCATGGTCAACGTGACCGATGGTGCCGATGTTGACGTGGGGTTTGTTGCGTGTAAACTTTTCGCGTGCCATTTACGTTACGTGTCCTTTCCTTTCTAAGCGTTCCCAGTGTTTTTAGAGATAATGGCCTCAGCCACGTTTCGAGGAACTTCACCATAATGGCTGAATTCCATCGAAAAAATGCCCCGACCCTGCGTTTTTGAGCGGATGTCGGTAGCATAACCAAACATCTCAGCTAGGGGAACATGGGCTGTAACTTTTGCAACGCCAACTTCTGTTCCCATACCTTCGATCTGGCCCCGGCGGGAGTTCAAGTCTCCCATGACGTCACCCAGAAAATCTTCTGGAACTTCAACCTCGACCTTCATGATCGGCTCTAGAAGGACAGGAGACGCCTTTAAGACGGCTTCCTTCATCGCCATTGAACCGGCAATTTTAAAAGCCATCTCTGATGAGTCTACATCGTGATAAGACCCATCAACCAGAGTAACCTTTAAATCAATTACTGGGTACCCAGCTAGGATACCAGATTCGCAGGCCTCTTTCATGCCCTGCTCGGCGGGAGAGATGTACTCTTTTGGAATGGTGCCTCCCACAATTTTGGAGGCAAACTCAAAACCGCTCCCTTCATCAGCGGGTTCTACCTCTACGACCACGTGGCCATACTGGCCTTTGCCGCCGCTTTGACGAATGAACTTACCTTCGGCACTGATTGCCTTTCGGATTGTTTCCCGATAGGCCACCTGGGGAGCACCAATGTTGGCTTCTACCTTAAACTCCCGCAGCATGCGATCGACTAAGATGTCAAGGTGAAGCTCACCCATACCCGCGATCACGGTCTGATTTGTCTCAGGGTTGGTACTCACTCGAAACGTCGGATCTTCTTCGGAAAGCGATTGCAGAGCCTTAGACAGCTTATCCATGTCCTGCTTGGTTTTGGGCTCTACGGCAACCGAGATAACGGGCTCAGGCACGTAGAGTGACTC
>JBARVK010000230.1:0-3459 GCA_049646225.1 Nodosilinea sp. | reverse complement strand
CATCACCTCTCGGGTGGCCCGCTGCTGGAGTTCGGCTTCAATGTCATCGACGATGGCTTCCATCGCTAAGGAAGAAACCGGCGTTTTTTCGCAGGCCCGCACAATACCTCTCAACACCTTCGATCGCTCAAAGAGTTCGCGATCATCGCTGCGTTTGATGACGGTGACGGGTACGTACTCAATCCGCTCGTAGGTGGTAAACCGTCGCTCGCAACGCAAGCACTCGCGGCGGCGGCGAATGCTTCGACCCGCCTCCGCCGATCGCGATTCTAGGACTCGGTTATTGAGATGCTGACAAAACGGGCAATGCATAAACACACTCCCAACGGGAGAAGGTAACTAAGCTACGCTTTGAGCCTTGTAGCTTGGTAAAAAACAAAGGCAAGCCTTTCTCGTACAGAAAAGGCTTGCCTCTATATTAGTTAAAATGTGGGAAAACAATCGAAATATGCCGAAAGTCTCGCTAATGCCACGGGCAATCGAGAACCGTTGCGGCTCTAAACGACTCTTTCCACAGGCCTAGTCTTTGGGGATACGAGGGGGTTCGCGAAAGGCGATCGCAAAAAACAGAGTGCCCAAAATGCAGGCGAAGATGAAGATATAAGCGACAGCTTCCATGGTTAAAGAGGCTCCTAATCAACCGGATTATTTTTAGTCTACAGGGATTGTAAGTAAAGTGCCCGACAGACTAAGGCCTATGCTTAATCGTCGGGCTACTTCACTTAAAGAGCACTAAACCGTTTCTTCCTTACGGGTAGACGTGTCGCCCACCTTTTGGAAGAAGCCCCATTCCACCTGCTCAGCAGATAGGTCGGGATCAACTCCGGCAAACACATCCCTGAACAGGGTGCGAGACCCGTGCCAAATGTGGCCAAAGAAGAACAGCAGCGCAAATACCGCATGACCGTAGGTGAACCAGCCGCGAGTGCTGGTGCGGAATACCCCGTCAGAGCCAAGGGTTTCGCGATCGAACTCAAAGGGTTCGCCTAGCTGCGCCTTACGGGCATAGCGCTTAACCAAAGTTGGCTCGGTAACGGTCTGGTCAGCCAAAGCACCACCATAGAAGGTAGCTGTCACCCCAGTTTGCTCAAAGCTGTACTTGGACTCAGCTCGGCGGAAGGGAATGTCGGCGCGGACAACACCGTCCTTATCGACCAGTACGACAGGGAAGGTTTCAAAGAAGTTAGGCAGGCGACGCACAAACAGTTCGCGACCTTCCTTATCTTTAAAGACGGGGTGGCCTAACCAGCCTTCAGCAATGCCGTCGCCCTGCACCATGGGGCCGACCCGGAACAGACCGCCCTTAGCTGGGCTGTTGCCCACGTAGTCGTAGAACGCCAGTTTCTCAGGGATGCCAGCGTAGGCTTCAGACAGCGAATACCCGGCGTTGACATCGGCCTGTACTCGGCGCTGAATTTCTTGCTTGAAGTAGTCGCCATCCCACTGATAGCGGGTGGGGCCAAACAACTCAATGGGAGTAGCGGCACTGCCGTACCACATGGTGCCTGCCACCACAAAGGCCGCAAAGAACACCGCTGCAATACTGCTAGAGAGTACGGTTTCGATGTTACCCATCCGCAGGGCTTTGTAGAGCCGCTGGGGTGGCCGTACGGTCAAGTGGAAGAGACCAGCAATAATCCCCACAATGCCAGCGGCAATGTGGTGAGCCACAATACCGCCTGGGTTGAAGGGGTTAAAGCCAGCCGCACCCCACTCCGGCGCGACTCCCTGCACGTGACCTGTGAGTCCGTAGGGGTCAGAAACCCACATGCCGGGGCCCCAGAGGCCGGTTAGGTGAAAAGCGCCAAAGCCGAAGCAGAGCAGCCCCGACAGAAACAGGTGAATGCCAAACATTTTGGGTAGATCCAGCGCTGGCTCACCTGTGCGAGGGTCGCGGAACAGGTCTAGATCCCAGTAGACCCAGTGCCAACAGGCAGCTAAAAACAGCAGCCCCGACAGCACGATGTGGGCAGCAGCTACACCCTCAAAAGACCAAAAGCCAGGGTTGACTGCCGTTGCGCCCGTCACGCTCCAGCCGCCCCAGGACTCGGTCACCCCTAGGCGAGACATGAAGGGCAGCACAAACATGCCCTGCCGCCACATGGGGTTAAGTACAGGATCGCTGGGGTCAAAGGTAGACAGTTCGAACAGGGCCATTGAGCCGGCCCAGCCAGCTACAAGAGCCGTATGCATTAGGTGTACAGCAATCAGTCGCCCGGGATCGTTGACGACGACTGTGTGTACCCGGTACCAGGGTAGTCCCATTGACTACGCTCCTCCTCTAGGTAAAACAGTGATGTTTTGTGAATTGTCTTAAGCATTGCCAGATACTGATTAGCCTATCAGAATCAGGCTCCCAGAACCGCCCCAATTGACGCCATTATCCCAGTGTTGCCCCTAGGGTTACCCATGGGCTACGCATTGTTGGATGCAGAATCATTTGGTACAGATGAGATGTAACAATGAAATTACTTAACGAAGTGTAACCAGTCCGAATTGCCCTCGCAAGCAGCTTTGCCGTTAGGCGGCGGCGATCGCGAGCCGCTGCGGTCGTCGAGATCCAAGGCCTGGGGGCCAAAGGCTTGATTTTCCGCCATTATCGACGCAGAACGTAAAGGAGTTTTCCGTAATGGCTAATGTTAAGTTTGTTAACGAAGACAAAGAGATTAATGTTGCCGATGGGTCCAACCTGCGGTTCAAGGCGCTGGAAAACCGCATCGATATCTACACCTTTAGCGGCAAGCTGATGAACTGCGGCGGTTACGGTCAGTGCGGTACCTGCGTTGTGGATGTGGTGGCGGGGGGTGAGAATCTCTCTCCTCGGACTCAGGTGGAGGATCGCAAGCTAAAGAAGTGGCCTGCTAGCTGTCGACTGGCTTGCCAGGCAACGGTGCAGGGGCCAGTTTCGGTGGTGACAAAACCCAGTCGAAAGGCGAAGACCTCGGCTAAGGCGTCGAAGACTGCCTAGGGGACTGGGGCTTAGCTGTGGCGACTAATGACTTTTGCGGGAGAGCAGGGGAGTCGGGAAGCAGGGGATCCAGGCGGGCTGAAGGGATAGACCTAGTTCAGCCTGCAAGCACTGACTTCAGCCTGCAAGCACTGGACTGAGCGTTTAGTTCCGAGGATGCGTGTTTAGCTAAGGCGCTGCGTTTGTGCTCGGGCATTCTCATCGGCCCAGGCATTCCCATCGGGTAGAGTGATATCCTAAGGTCATTGGAGTCTCTGGCAGACTAGGGTAGTTAGTCAGCCGCCCCTGGGATGAGATAGCTGCTGCTGGTGCAGAGGTTCTAAGGTGACGTTGTTGGGTTGAGAGTAGAAGCAAGCATGGAAGTTAATAAACTTGGTTTTGTGGCCAGCATTCTCTTTGTGCTGGTGCCGACGGTTTTTCTGCTGATTCTATATATTCAGACCTCCAGTAAGCAAACGGGTTCGTAGCCGGTTGTGAGGTTTGGTCTGTAC
>JBARVK010000229.1:0-1975 GCA_049646225.1 Nodosilinea sp. | reverse complement strand
GTATGAAACGACCCGTGAACAGGCCGATCAACTGCGGCAGGCAAATCGTATCAAAGACGAATTTTTGGCGGTGTTATCTCACGAGTTGCGATCGCCCTTGAACCCCATTTTAGGCTGGGCTAGAATTTTGCAAACGAAACAGCAAGACGCCGCAAAAACGCAGTACGCGCTGGCCACGATTGAGCGCAATGCCAAACTACAAGCTCGGCTGATTGAAGATTTGCTCGATGTTTCCCGCATTCTTCAGGGCAAGCTGCATTTGAACATGGTTCCAGTCAGCCTGTCATTTACAATTAAATCTGCGCTTGAGACGGTGCAGCTCGCAGCCGAAGCAAAATCCATTCAAGTTGAGACCATCTTGGCACCCGATGTCGGGCAAGTGTTAGGAGATTCTGGCCGCCTACAGCAGATAGTTTGGAATCTGATCTCCAATGCCGTTAAATTTACGCCCCAGGGTGGCAGAGTGCAGGTGCAGCTAGAACAAATTGCAGCCGTTGAAGCCGAATGCGCTGTATCTCCGCATCGCCTTATTACCTATGCACAAATTACGGTCAGCGATACGGGCAAAGGCATCGCTGCTGGCTTTTTGCCCTATGTTTTTGACTATTTTCGACAGGCTGACAGCACTACGACTCGAAGTTTTGGGGGGCTAGGGCTGGGGTTGGCGATCGTCAGTCACCTAGTCGAACTCCATGGCGGTACGGTTCAAGCTGCGAGTTTAGGAGAAGGCCAGGGCTCAACCTTTGTCGTCAGGCTTCCCGTTATGGCAGCCTCAAAGGTACCGCCAGATCACCCTTTGTCTCACCATTGCTTAGAGCTACAGTTCGACGGACTGCGAGTGCTGTTTGTAGACGATGACCAAGATTCACGAGAACTCGTCACGTATTTGCTAGAGCAGCGAGGTGCCCAGGTTACGCCGGTAGGGTCGGCCCATGCAGCGCTCAGTCAGCTCCAGCAGGCCACGTTTGATTTGCTCATTAGCGATATCGGCATGCCCGATATGGATGGGTACGCCCTACTACGCCAGATTAGGGAGCGATCGCCTGAGTCGAGCCGAGATATTCTAGCGATCGCCGTTACGGCCTATGCAGGAGACAGTAATCAGCGGCAAGTATTAGCAGCCGGATTTCAGCAACATATTACGAAACCGATTGAGCCAGACACCCTACTGAAAACAATTTGGACCCTAGTGCAGAAGAAGGCATAGCATCGCTAGAGACGTTTTTTAGGCGATGTCTGCACAGGCATCACCCGAACCCGTGGAGTGGCCATTGTGCTGTGTATTCATCGTTGTCAGTAACGTGACTCAGCTCAGCCTGAATTCCCGCCGAATTTGCTCAGCCGTCATAAAGCAGCGATCGGCCGGGAAATCATTGGCGACGGCCTTGGCCACCTCAGGTAGGGTATTGGGCGACTGCCCCTGAAACCGGCCCAGCACCCCGTAGCTAACCAGACCCAGATATTCGCGAATGGCCAGCAGCGATCGCTCCCGGTTGCTGACGGTGACAGGCAGGGGCTCAACGTGGGGCATGACCATAAACCCCAGGCCCTTAAAGGTGAGCCAGGCCCTCAGCATATGCGGCGTATCGGTAATCAAAACGATTTTTTTGAGCCCTCTGCTCCCCAGGGCGGCAGCAGCTGACTCAGCTTCTTGCTTGGTGGTTCTCACGCAGACGGCGCCGATCATATTGGGCTCCAGGTTGCGATCGTCGCTGACTTTGAGCACATCAGCCGCCTGGGCCCGGCCCATAATTAGGAGGGTCGACGCTCGCCCGGTGGCCACCATATTTAAGGCCTTGCCGTAGCGATCGCCCTGCAGGCGACCAGCCCGCGCCAGCACTACGACAGCGTCGGCAGACTCGCCCGTATCGGCGGGCACAAAGCTCGACAATAGGGCCGTAGCAGGGGCCGAAAATAGCGGTGACAGCAAAAACCAGTAGGCCGCCAGCAGCGCCAAACATACCGAAACCAGCCG
>JBARVK010000228.1:0-5174 GCA_049646225.1 Nodosilinea sp. | reverse complement strand
CTCATGCACATTCCGGTTGTTGTCTTTACCAGCTCCCAGGCCGAGGAAGATATTATGAGCGCGTACAATCTGCACGCCAACTGCTACATTACTAAACCCCTTGACCTGGAGCAGTTCACAAGAAGTATCCGATCCATCGAAGATTTTTGGCTATCGATGGTCGAACTACCCTCGGAGTGAACCATGGATGTTCAAGCCCCTATCCGCGTGCTGCTGATTGAAGACAACCCAGGCGATCGACGGCTGCTTCAGGAACTGCTGCGGGAGGTTGTTTCAGTTCACATTCAGCTCAGCTGTGCCGACAGCCTGAGCCAGGGGATCGAGTCCCTCAGGACAACTCGCTTTGACCTCGTTTTGCTAGACCTATTTTTGCCCGATAGCCAGGGGCTTAACACCTTTACTCAGCTGCATCAGCAGGAGCACCGGGTACCAATCGTGGTGACTACCGGCCTCAATGACGAAACGCTAGCGCTCAATGCGGTACAGGCTGGCGCTCAAGATTATTTGGTCAAGGGCCAAATAACTGGCGAACTGCTAGTTCGTTCGATTCGCTACGGCATCGAGCGGAAGCGGGCTGAACAAAAAATTCGTGAGCAGGCGGCGCTATTAGATATTGCCACCGACGCGATTTTGGTTCGCGACGTGCAGAACCAAATTTTGTTTTGGAATAAAGGCGCAGAACGCCTATACGGATGGACGAGTGAAGAAGCCCTGGGCCAATCAACCACCGACCTGCTGTATAAACCCGCTGTTTTAGGGCAGTTTCAGCCCGCTCAGCAGCAGCTCATCCTTGAAAATGAATGGCAGGGAGAACTCAACCATGTGACCAAAACGGGCCAAGACATTGTGGTTGAAAGCCGGTGGGCCTTAGTGCGCGATGACAACGACGAGCCTCAATTCATTCTCGTCGTCAGTACCGACGTTACGGCAAAAAAACAGCTAGAAGCCCAGTTTTTTCGCGCCCAGCGCCTGGAAAGTATCGGCACATTGGCCAGCGGGATTGCCCACGATCTCAACAATATTTTGACCCCGGTACTCACCACCGCTCAGCTCTTACAGATGAAGCCGAGTAATCTAGACGAGCGCAGCCTGCGCATGCTGCAGGTGCTAGAGACCAATGCAAGACGAGGGGCCGAAATTATTAAGCAGGTGCTCTCCTTCGCTCGGGGTACCGAGGGCAGTGACACGATGCTTCAAGTCGGCCATTTGATTCGAGATATTCAGCAGATCATCCGCGAAACCTTTCCCAAGTCGATTGAATTAGAACTCGATATTCCCCCCGATTTGTGGACTATCACGGGCAACCCAACCCAGATTCATCAGGTGTTGATGAATTTGTGTGTCAATGCTCGCGATGCCATGATGGAGGGCGGGAAACTCGAGATTTCCGCCAAAAACCTCATCCTGGATGAAGACTACATCCACAACAACCTGGAGGCCAAAACGAGCAAATATTTAGAGGCGAAAGCCGGCAAATATTTGGCCGTTACCGTGACCGACAGCGGCTGCGGAATTTCGCCTGAACTCCTCGATCGCATTTTTGAGCCGTTCTTTACCAGCAAGGAAGTTGGCCTCGGCACCGGGCTGGGGCTGTCTACTGCCCTAGGCATTATTAAGAGTCACCGTGGGTTTATCACCGTATCGAGCACGCTCGGCCAAGGCACTCAATTCAGCATCTTCCTGCCGGCTGTGATTGCCATTGACCGCTCAGACCTTAGCCCCACGGAGACCCTGGCTGGCTATCAAGAGTTGATCTTGGTCGTGGACGACGAAGCCCCCATCTGTGAAGTCACCCGGGCCTCCTTAGAAGCCTACAACTATCGCGTGCTGACCGCCTGCGATGGCCTTGAGGCGATCGCGCTCTACGCTCAGCATCAAACCGACATTCAGCTCGTCGTCATCGACATGATGATGCCCTCTCTAGACGGGGCCACGACGTTTCGAATTCTCCAAAAGATCAATCCTCAGGTGCGGGTCATAGCGGTCAGCGGGTTACCCTATCACAACGTCAAACTGACCTCCGTAGGCTCCCTCACCATTGAGAGCTTTTTGCCCAAGCCTTACACCATTGAGGAGTTAATCAACGCTGTGCACGAGGCGCTTCAGACGACTCCTGAGGGGGAGCAGGGGAGATAGGGGAGCGGGGGAGATAGGGGAGCGTTTGCGGCTTTCCCAGGCTGGCTGACGTGGAGTGAAACCCAGGTTACAGCTAGAGGACTGGCCCCCACTAGTACTCGAAGGCTTAAAACGTTCACCGTTTTGGCGCGCTTGGCTCCCTAGCTCCCCGGCTCCCTAGCGAGTAGAAATAGTCCCTAACCGTCTGCCTCAGAGTACTAGAGGCTCAGGCTCCGGGTACGGTCAGCGATCGCCCGTTGTCCCTGGGCTGGAGGCTCAAAATGTACGGCACTGCGGCCTTCACCCAGGCCGAAATGGGGGTGTAGGCGGCGGCATCGTCGCCGTAGCAGGTTTCCAGCATGGCGGTATGGATAATGCCAGGGTTCAGCGCTACCGCCGCCATCCCGGTCGGTAAATCTTGGGCTAGGGCCTGGGTTAGCCCCTCAACGCCCCACTTGGTGGCGCAGTAGGGGGCGACGCCCGGCGAGGTCGAGCGGCCCCAGCCAGAGCTAAAGTTGACGAAAATGCCCGATCGCTGCTCTACCATGGGCGGGGCAAAGTGGCGAATGACGTTGCAGGTGCCGCTGAGGTTGACGGCAATGACGGCGTCGCACTCGGCGGCGGGCACACGCCACAGCGGAGCGGGCTGGTTGACTAATCCGGCGTTGTTGATCACCAGGTCGGGCAGGCCATTGGCCGCGATCGCGGCCTCGGCCCAGGCTGCCACAGCGGCATCGTCGCCAATATCGACCGTCCTAAACTGGTGGTGGGCGGAGTACTGGGTTGCCAGCTCGGCCACGGCCTCGCTCCGGCGGGCACAGCCCGAGAGGGTATGACCCTCGGCAATGAAGCCATCGACCATCGCTCGGCCCAGGCCCTGGCTTACTCCAGTGATGACAATGTGCTTACCCATAGTGCTCAAAAGCCCAATGTGTGACGTGGTGAGCCGCTGCCCGACCATGGCTGAGCATGCCTTAATCTGACCGCAGGTGCAAGGGGGGGCAGCGATCCGGCCCAGGGAGCCTGTGGCAGGATGGGAGGATGGCTCAGGTAGGACTCAGCTCAATGGCAATACATCAATGGCAACAAAACTAGCGCTAGATTCCTGGGGTGCCCGGCTGCGGCGAGTGCCGGTAGTGGTGGTGCTCTGTGCGGCTTTGCTGGGGCTGTGGGGCTCCCACTGGCCCAGTCCTAGCCGCGTGGTCTGCGATCGCGCCGCCCCTGGTCAGGTTCACTGTCGGGCCATCCAGCCCCGGCCCTGGGCCTGGCTGTCTGCTGCCCACAGCTTCACTCTAGAAGAGGTCGCGATGGCCTCAGAGCTGTGCGACAACACGCCGCGCGGCGGGGTGCGCTTTTGCCACCGCCTGACGCTGCTGGGAGCGGGACAGCCGATCACCCTGCCGGAAGTTCGCACGCCCCTCTCATCGGCGGCTCTCAGCGATCAGCTGCATCGATATATGGCTGGTGAAGGCGGCCCTCAGCTCGTTTGGTCGGGCGATCGATCGTTCCCCTGGCGTTCCCCGGTGATTGCCCTGCTGCTCACCGCCGCTGCCTGGGCCCTATGGGATGTGCGCTGGCCCCCCGAGCCCCGCTCTTCTCTGGCCTTAGACGGAGCCGCCGATGCCGCTATGACTACAAAAGATTAACTGGGCTTGACCGAATCGGCTTGACGATTAGCCACACTAATAGCCTGGCTAATCGTCAAGCCCCATCCGCCCAAAAAGTTACAAAAAGAAATATTTCGGCGCAATTTTCCCCGACTTTTCCCCAGCGGTGAGAGCGTTTTCCCCAGGTTTTCCCCAGGTTTTAACGCTGGTATGCGGCTTGGGGGGCATCTGGGGAAAACGGTGAGATCTGCCCTGGCGATCGCATTATCTTCAGGGATCAGCTCTGGTCTGTCGAGGCAATCTTCAGAACCCCGATTCCGCCGTAGGGCTCTGTCGCTGCTAGCTCAAAAGCGCTCCTTCGACAAGATTGACAGCATCCGGAGAGTTCGGCAGAATGATGCGACTGGCACAGCCAAGACCCCTGCTCTACGGCCTGCAAGACCTTACCTTAAGGTCAATCATTGTTGCGGCATTTTAGTACACAGTGGGGTCTTGGCTTGGCCACAGGCACAGTCGTTCCCAACCCTTTCCCCAGTTAATTTGCCGTCACCTCGCACCACAGTGGGCCAGGAGTTGCCAGCGCCCCGCCTGTTTCCTGCGGGTAAAAACAGGCCGCCGTCTCTCCCCGACGCTATATCACGTTGGCCTATAGATCTATGGCCAGCCTAGTCCAGTTGACAGGTGCATTTATCTGGCCTCACCGTTCTAAGGCGGAGGTGTTGCGCCCTAGTCTTGTATTCCATTTATTCCATCCCCTCAAAAAAGGTAGCGCCCCATGACCCTCAACGCGACCACGCCCAAAGTCAGCCTCATGGCCGAAGTGCCCGAAGAACTCTACGAGGCGCTGCAGGTGTACCTCGACGGCAAGCCCGCCTGGAGCCAGCACAGAGTTTTTTGTGCGGCCCTATCCCTGTTCTTAATGCAAAATAGTACGGGCAATAGTCAGCGATCGGTCGCCAAAGGCCATCGCAACATCAATCGCATCTATCTCGATGCCCTGTTCGACTACGTTCCTTAGCCCTGGGTTCCCTAGCCCTGGCTAATCAACCCAGCCAATATCAGCATCGCTGAGCATAGAGTTGGGCTGCCCTTTTTGAATGGCATAGTCAGGGACGCCCCGGTGGTAGGCTGGCCGGTTGGTCTTGGGTTCTACCGGACGACGGGGCAAAATATCGACTCCAGAAATGCGGCTGGGAACCGAAGTCGGAGCAGGGGCTTCGCTGAGCTTCAAAATGGTCTTCTTGGCCTCGTCTAGCTCGGCCTGGGTTTTGGCCAGCGCCTCGGCTTTTGCTTTAGCGGTTGTTTCGGCTTGGTCAAGGCTGTCCTTAAGCTCAAATAGCCGACCCTGCTGGGTTTCTAAGTCATTTTGCAGGCCAGCTACAGTCTTCTCCAGCCGGGCTTTTTCGGTTTGGACCGCCGCGAGGTCTTTCTCCAGGGAGCTGAGGCGATCGG
>JBARVK010000227.1:0-2847 GCA_049646225.1 Nodosilinea sp. | reverse complement strand
CTACTTCTTTTTAGGGTCACTGTTGGGTACGGCAGTCACTGACCTCTACATCAACTGGATGCATTTGGTCCCCACCTGGCGACAGCTGATGCTAACTAGCCCCGATGCGGCACCTCTGGTGTTGCGGGCGGCCAGCACGGCGCTTCAAACCGATGTGGCGGCCTGCCGGGCTGTCGTTTTGGTAATCTTTTTGCTGGTTGCTACGGCGATCGCACTGACGACTTCCCGACAGCTGGCCTGGTGGGCGTTTGGCGGGGCGGTCTTTAGCACCCTGATCGTTGACGGCTTATTTTTTCTGACGGCGGCTCTGGCCTAGCCCGGTGACAGGCCGGGCATCTCTGGCATAATGGGGGCAGTTCAGGGATATTTTGGGGTTCCCTGCTGGAGATATCTGTCTGATTTTGGAGCGATCGCGTTCAATCGCTCTTGATCTAAGCCTTTACCGTACCGTCGTGACTCTTTCCTCTGGCCCCTACCTTGCGCTTAAAACCAGCTCTGGCGATCGCCAACTGTCTCTAGTGGGTGGTAGCTTGTGGACTGTAGGCCGAGGCGACGACAACAATTTTGTGCTGCCCGATCGGTGGATTTCTCGCAATCACGCCATGTTTCAGGGCACAGATGACAGCAGCCGCTTTTATCTGATTGACCTGGGCAGTCGCAATGGCACCTTCGTCAACGGACGGCGGGTCAGCGTTCCAATCATTCTGCAAGATGGCGATCTGATTACCTTTGGCCAAACCGAGCTGCAGTTTTTCTCCCCGATTGATATGTCAGCGGGGGCCGACGTTACCTCAGGTACCTTAGGCGGTGCCCGCAGCATTAACCACACCGCCACAGCCATGCTCCACGTGCGGCAGCTCATTTCGGTGATGGTCGTCGATATTCGCGACTTCACCGTTCTGACGCGCCAGACGGACGAAAAAATTCATTCTGAGGCGATCGGCACCTGGTTTCGCCGGGCTGGAGAAATTATTGGCCAGTATGGTAGCTGGGTCGATAAATACATTGGCGACGCGGTGATGGCGGTTTGGATTCACGGCTCTGAAGGGGCTGATGAAGCCAGCATGGTGCAAATTTTACAGGCCGTTAGCACCTTGGCTGAGATGACCGGGCAGCTCCACCAGCAGTTTCCGCTGCCGTTTCCACTCCGCATCGGCGCTGGGATCAACACCGGCTATGCCATGGTGGGCAATACTGGCAGCGGCGATCGCCCTGACTACACGGCCCTAGGCGATACGGTCAATGCCGCCTTTCGGCTGGAAAATTCAACCAAGCAGCTGGGCCTTGACATCGCCATGGGCGAAACAACCTATAAATACCTGCAAAAAACAAGGGTCGGTGATGCCTGCTTTAAGCGCTTTACGCTGGAAATGAAGGGCTATGAACAACCGATGACAACTCGGGCCGGCACCTTCACTGACCTGAACCAGTTCCTGACCACCATTTCCTAATCTCCCCGCTCCCTAATAGGGCTAAGATCGGTAGGCACCTTTCCCGCGATACAGCATGACGGCCTCCTCCCCTACCCCCTTTAGCCCCCAAGAGATCGCCTCCGAGGGCATTAAGCCCGAGGAGTATGCCGATATTGTGCAGCGCCTGGGCCGCCACCCTAACCGGGCCGAGCTGGGTATGTTTGGGGTGATGTGGTCAGAGCACTGCTGCTACAAGAACTCACGGCCGTTGCTCAAGCAGTTTCCCACCGAGGGGCCACGGGTGCTGGTGGGGCCTGGGGAAAATGCGGGCGTGATCGATGCGGGCGACGGCCTGCGGGTGGCCTTCAAGATCGAGTCCCACAACCATCCTTCGGCGGTGGAGCCATTTCAGGGAGCGGCCACCGGGGTGGGCGGCATTCTGCGCGACATTTTCACCATGGGGGCCAGGCCGATTGCCGTGCTCAACTCCCTGCGGTTTGGCGATCTGGCCGACAGCCGCACCCGCCGCCTGTGCCAGGGGGTAGTGTCGGGCATTGCCCACTACGGCAACTGCTTTGGGGTGCCCACCGTGGGGGGCGAGGTGTATTTCGATGCGGCCTACAACGGCAACCCGCTGGTCAATGCGATGGCGATCGGGATTATGGAAACCGACGACATTGTGAAATCTGGGGCGGCTGGCCTGGGTAACCCGGTGGTGTACGTTGGTTCCACCACCGGACGCGACGGCATGGGCGGAGCCAGCTTTGCCAGTGCCGAACTCACGGACGAATCCGAGGCCGATCGCCCCGCCGTTCAGGTGGGCGACCCATTCCTCGAAAAATCGCTGGTGGAAGCCTGTTTAGAGGCCTTTAAAACGGGGGCGATCGTAGCTGCCCAGGACATGGGCGCGGCAGGGTTGACCTGCTCTACCGCTGAGATGGCTGCCAAGGGGGGCGTTGGCATCGAGCTAGATCTAGATCTCATCCCCGTGCGAGAAACGGGCATGGTGCCCTACGAGTATCTGCTGTCAGAGTCCCAGGAGCGCATGCTGTTTGTGGTCGCCAAGGGCCGTGAAGCCGAAGTAATCGAGATTTTTGAGCGTTGGGGTCTCCATGCCGTGGTCGCCGGTACGGTGATTGAAGAGCCAATCGTGCGGATTTTGTTCAATGGGGAAACGGCTGCCGAAATTCCGGCCCTGGCCCTGTCTGAAAACACGCCGATTTACCACCGCGACCTGCTCAGCGAGCCACCCGAGTATGCTCAAACAGCCTGGGCCTGGAGCCCAGACAGCTTACCCCCCTGCTCTGAGTCTGGGATAGCGCTAGCTGACGCTGGGCAAACATCGTGGACTGAGGTACTGCACAGGCTCCTGGGTCAGCCCACGATCGCCTCCAAGCAGTGGGTTTATAGTCAGTACGACCACCAGGTGCAAAAC
>JBARVK010000226.1:0-3091 GCA_049646225.1 Nodosilinea sp. | reverse complement strand
GCTTTGACTGGTATATCGTAATTTTTAGCAAACGATTCTAAAATGATTTACGCATAAACTACTAAAAGCTCAGCCAGGGCAGAATTACTCTCGGCTAGAGCGACTCAATTACGCGATCCACCTGTTGCCAACGCTTTTGATCGTCGCTATAGCTGACGTTTCTGGGCCTGCTAATCAACACCATTTTACTAAAACCTGCGGCATGGATTTTGGCTCATCCTGCCCTCGATCGCGACACAAAAATCGCCAGTGTGTTGCTGCTGCTAATGGGGGTTCACGTTGAATTGCTGGCCGCTTAGGGCGCTTTGAAAGTTGCCTCAATTCACCGTCGATTTCCACCTGAAGCCTATCCGACGCATGAAACTGCTACCGTCGATCCGCGCTTAGCTCACTCACGAGCGCGGTCCCCGTCGTCGCATCCATACTTCACGGTTAAGGGAGCAGCTACGGCTATACCCCTTATGCTTTAAGTGACAAAAGCTCAATGGCTAACATTTAGGGAGTAAGGCGATGTCGCAACGAAGACACCCCTCAGAATCTGAGGCCCAGGCGGCGGCCCCGTCGCTCTACAGACCGCAACCGTCGAGCCCTGAGGGGCCCCACTGCGACATTACCCCCCCCGACCCTGATGACGAACGCGATCGCGATGCGTTGTTTGAGTTCACCTATTCGCTGCCGGGAGCGCTTCCCGGCACCCTACGCATTCCCCACGACGCGCTCCCTACGGAGCTGTTTTTAATCGACTATGACCCTGAGGTCGTGCATACCGCCACCATTGATCACCCCGAGGAGTGCTACGCCCTGGGAACAAGCGACAGCGTGACCTGGCTCGACGCCCGCGGGCTAGGCAGTGAAGACAAGCTGTTGGAAATCAGCCAAACCTTTGGCCTACATCCGCTGTTGCTCGAAGACATTGTCAACGTGCCCCACCGACCCAAGATCGATTTCTACGACGACAAGATTTTGATCATTATGCAGATGGTACAACCCAAACCGACAGGTACCGGGGTCGGCAGCGAGCAGGTTAGCTTTGTGCTGGGTCAGGGATTCTTGATCACCTTCCAGGAAGAGCCCGAGTGGGATTCCTTCGGCCCCGTGCGCGATCGCATTCGCCGCGGTACCGGCACCATTCGCCGCCAAAACGCGGACTACCTGATCTATGCCCTGCTCGACACCATCGTAGACAGCTTTTTTCCGGTGCTAGAGGTGATTGGCGAAACCCTTGAAGAGCTGGAGGAAGAAGTGGTCGCCAACCCCACCAGCGCCACCATCGAAAAAATTCACCGCATGCGGCGGGGGCTAATGAAGCTGCGCCGCTACATCTGGCCCCAGCGCAGCGTGATCAACAGCCTCATCCGCGACAGTGATGAGCTACTAAGCCAAGAGGTGCGAGTCTACCTGCAGGATGTCTATGACCACATTGTGCAGGTAGTCGACATTATCGAAAACTACCGCGAGATCGCCTCCAGCCTGATGGATGTCTACCTGTCGTCGATTAACAACCGCATGAATGAGGTAATGAAGCTGCTGACGGTGATCTCCTCTATCTTTATCCCCCTCACCTTTATTGCCGGTATCTACGGCATGAACTTTGACACCGAAGTCTCCCCCTTCAACATGCCCGAGCTGGGCTGGTACTGGGGCTACGTCCTGTGTTTAGGGGTAATGGGGGCGATCGCCGGGCTGCAAATCTACTTTTTCTGGAAGCGCGGCTGGTTTGATAACTTTTCGGCGACCAAACGTTGATACCATAGCAACGCCCATACCCCTGCACCCCAATGGATCTCAAAGCCCACATTCGCGATATTCCCGACTTTCCCCAGCCCGGTATTCTATTTCGCGACATCACGCCGCTGCTGAGCAACCCCACCGCCATGCAGTACAGCATCGATAGCTTTGCCGAGCAGGTGGCCGAGCACCGGCCTGACTACATTGTGGGCATTGAGTCGCGGGGCTTTATGTTTGGAATGCCCCTGGCCTACAAGCTGGGGGTGGGCTTTGCGCCGGTGCGCAAACCTGGCAAGCTGCCCGCCGCCGTTCACAGCGCCAGCTACGCCCTGGAGTACGGCAACGACACCCTGGAGCTGCATCAAGACGCCTTCCCGACCGGCAGTCGAGTGCTGATCATTGATGACCTGATCGCCACCGGGGGCACCGCCGCCGCCACCGCCGAACTGGTGGAGAAAACCGGCTGCACCGTGGCTGGGTTTGGCTTTTTGATCGAGCTGGTGGGGCTGAAGGGGCGGACCAAACTGCCCGATGCGCCCGTTACGGTGCTGTTGCAGTACTGAGAATGGCCGCTCCAGCGATCGCAGCCACGGTAGGTGGGCAATGCCCACCACCAGGGTTTATTCAAAAGGTACTGCGTTTACAGATTCAAGGCTCAGTCCTGGGGCGCGATCGCCAGGGCATACCGCAAACAGCGCATGACCACAAACCACAGCACCGCAATCACCAGCACCAGGCCCACCCGGTTTAGCCACCAGCTCGTCTCTAGGGCCAGGGCATTAAACGCCGCGTGGGAGAGCATCGCCGCCAGCAGGCCGTTGCGCACCAATCCCCGGCTCTGGCCTGGTGCTGAGAACTTGGCCAGCCCCAAACCGTAGCCCCAGAGCGCAGACCACAGGGCCTGACCCGGTCCCGCCAGCAGCCCGCGCAGGGCAAACATGCTCAGCACCGCCGCCCAGGCCGAGGCGTCGACAGCCGCCCCCGGCGGGCCCAGTCGGACCACGGCAAAGTAGGCATAGAGCATAGAGCCAATCACCTCTAGGGTGGCAAAGCCCAGGCCAGCGGCGGCAGCAAAGATAATCCCGTCCACCGGTTCGTCAAACTCGGGGTGGTTGTAGACCCCCCACCGGACTACCGCAAACTTGGCCAGCTCGGCCAGCACCGGTACGATCGCGATCGCCAGCAGCCAGGTCGGCAACGGTATAAACTGCCGCACCAAAAAAACCGGCCCATAGGCCAGTACCCCCAACAGGTAAATCTTCAGCACCAGCCCCCGAGGCTCTGGGTTGAGCTTGTCGCGGGTGTAGAAAAACCAGAGCACAAACGCCAGCGGCGCTAGGGCCAGGCCAACAATGCCCACCAC
>JBARVK010000225.1:0-3674 GCA_049646225.1 Nodosilinea sp. | reverse complement strand
AGTACGGCTGGTGGCCCAGGCCCGTCAGCCCGTGGGCTTTTTGCTCAAGTGGCGGGGGCAGGGGGCTGAGCAAACCAGCGCCCAAAAGCCCGAACTGGCTCGAGTGCTGGCCAAAGCTGGCGAAAACCTGGGCGGGGCCGATATTGACCAGTGGCTGGTGGCGCACTTTGCCGAGCAGGGGGTGCCCGACGGGCCGGTGGTGCAGCGGCTGGCCGAGCGGCTCAAAATTGCCCTCTCAGACCACACCGAGGCGGCAGAAGCTTACTTCGATGACGAAACCTTCGACACCTACGATCTGGCCCTAACTCGCGCCCAGTTCGAGGCTATTCTTAGCCAAAACCAGTTTTTTGAACGGCTGGAGAAGGGGCTGGCCCAGGTGCTACAGCAGGGCCAGCGCCAGGGGGTAGACCCCGATGCCATCGACGCGGTGCTGCTGGTGGGGGGCACGGCCCAAATTCCGGCCCTGCAGCGGTGGGTAACCGATCGGTTTGGGGCCGAGAAGGTGAAGTGCGATCGCCCCTTTGAGGCAGTGGCTCAGGGGGCTTTGCAGGTGGCCCAGGGCCTGGCGGTAGAAGATTTTCTTTACCACAGCTACGGCATTCGCTACTGGGATCGGCGCAACAACCGCCACGGCTGGCACTCAATGTTGCCAGCGGGGCAGCCCTACCCGATGGCCACCCCCGTAGAGCTAACCCTGGGGGCCTCGGTGGAAAAGCAGCCCAGCATCGAGCTGATTATCGGTGAGTTGGGGGCAGCCAGCACTCAAACCGAGGTGTACTTCGAGAACGGTCGGTTGGTGACCCGGCAGCTGGGCGGCGATACCACCTCGGTGCAGCCGCTCAACGATCGCGACGGAGCCCGCACGATTGCCCAGCTCGACCCGCCGGGGTTTCCGGGCAGCGATCGCGTGCGGGTGCTGTTTCGCGTCGATGGCGATCGACTGCTGCGGATTACGGTCGAGGATATTTTGATGGGCCATACGCTGTTGGAAAATGCGATCGTGGGGCGACTGAGCTAATTTAAAGGGCAAAAATAAACAGTTCTCGACATTATTGCGGAAGCTCTTGTAGGCGTTGGGCGCTTCGTCTGGGGATTAGCATGTGGGTGATGAGCAACGAGAGAGCGCTATTGCCATTTTGAATGCGCTCCAGCAGGAGCTGAAGGTACGCCTGCGTGTAGCTGAATCGGCCCGCAGGAGAATGGCCGTAGAACTACTTCTCGGCCATCCAGTCGTTGGGTTTGGTGTTATCACACAGCGCCCACAGATCGCGATTGCAGAAAAAGCAGTTGTCTAGTCAGCTCAGCCATCGACCGAGATCTCAGTGGAGATAAAGAGCCCGCTCTAGGGCATGATAAAGTGGCATCTATCGTTAGAGGTAGACCTGTCTATACCTAACGATAGATGCGATGTTGCCTAGGGTTGACTCCAAAGTTGCCGCTATGAATGACATATGGCTTTCGGACTACATCATTTACTCTGAACGCAAAGGCCAAGGCTATGCACGACGAGCCTGCCGTCCCTTAGAGTCACACATTAAAAAAATGCTGGGGCTGCCCATTAGCGAAGCCTCTGTGCAAGCAGAAATTAAATACCTCACCTTGGTAGCTGGTGGGGTTACCTGTGAATGCCCGGCCTGCAAGCTGAGGGCCCCTGGCAGCGCCGGTATCTTCTGGGCTGTAACCCGTAAAAGCGCTGCTTAATCGCAGCGGAGTAAGAGGGCAAATGAGCTTGATCTGGATTTGCGTCTTGGGATAGAGGCCCATTTGGGGGCAAAACTATAGACTTGCTCTAATTCACTGATGGTTTTCTGAGGCTTCGACAGCACCAAAAACGGTGTCCGTGGTCGACCTGACTCAGTTCAAAACCGCTGGACTACGGCACAGCGAGTGAGTTAGCTAGAGCAGCACGGCAAGACTTTTACGATGAGTCCAAAACAAACTTGGCGAATGCTCAAGCAGGCATTCCAGGCGTGGAACCAGGATAAAGCGTCGCAACTGGCCGCCGCCTTGGCCTACTACACCATTTTTTCCCTTGCCCCCCTGCTGATCCTAGCGATCGCGATCGCAGGTTTATTTTTTGACAGCGCCGCCGTGCGCGATCAGCTGATGGGTCAAGTCGAAACACTGATTGGCGGTACGGGGGCCGACTTTGTGCGCACCGTGCTCGACAATGCCAATCGTCCTGGCGAAACCTCTGGCTGGCTGGCGTCAGCCATCAGCATTGTGCTGCTGTTAGTCGGTGCCACTGGCGTTTTAACCCAGCTTCAGCTAGCCCTCAACACCATCTGGAATCTGGAAGCCCGTCCCGACATCGGCATCATGAACCTGGTGCGCAAGCGGGTTTTGTCCCTCGGGATGATCATGGTGATCGGGTTTTTGCTGCTGGTATCGCTGGTGGTCAGCTCCGTTATTTCTGGCTTTTCGGCCTATCTCTCTACCCTGGCTCCGGGCCTAGATGCCTTGGTTCAGCTGGCCAATTTTATCGTCACCTTCGGCCTCACCACTCTGTTGTTTGCCGCTCTATTTAAGTACCTGCCCGACGCGATTATCTCCTGGGGTGACGTTTGGTTTGGCGCGATCGCCACGGCCATTTTGTTTTCGGTGGGCAAGTATCTCATCGGTCTTTACCTAGGCAATAGCAGCTTCGGCTCCTCCTACGGGGCAGCGGGGTCGGTGATTATTCTGCTGATTTGGGTGTTTTACTCGGCTCAAATACTATTTTACGGAGCCGAACTCACGCAGATTTACAGCCGTCGTTTTGGGTCCCCCATTGAGCCTAATCAGTACGCCGTTTGGAGCGAGTCCTCTCATCACAAGTCGTCTGATTCAGCTTAGCTAGCCCAAAGAGGTCAACTGCGAGGGCCTGCTTTAGAGGGATGGTACGGCCTAACAAACTGCGGCGTATGTCTGACATTCCTCACGGGGTATTGCTGCGCGAATGCCCCCTACAGCACCCTAATTCTTAATGCTAAAGCTGCACTAGGCGCGATCGCCCTGCGACCCTACGGTCAAGAGGAAGGGCTTTGGGATAGGCAAGTCCATTACAGCTGTTGATCCTGGCGGGGAATGTGTTTGCGGCTCGAATGGCGACTGGTGAATTTTGGGATTTTGGCTTTAACCAGACTGGTGGCCCAAGCGATTGCCTAGGCCACCAGTAGTTAGGGGCAATGTTGTCAGCCACGGTTAGCCAGGCGGAGTGATACCGCATCCGAATTCCACGCCCCCGAATCCAGCAGGCCAACCTGTAGGGGAAAACGGTGGTTTGCCCTCAGTCAATCGGGTGTAGCCAGTCAGGATTTAGTATGAGTTGCCAGAGAGACTTTACTCCGCTCGCCTCAACTGATCCCTTAGTAAATACTGTTGACGCCCAGTTGGGAGGCCAGCTGCTGCTGTAAAGTCTCGGGCGGTAGCACTCGGTTAACCGCGTGAATGACGCCATTGCTGGCCTGAATGTCGGCATTAACCACGCTGGCGTTGTTGACCACAACACCGGAGTCTCGTACGGCAACGGCCACGCCACCGCCCAGGGTGTCGACGCCGCCGGTGCTGAGTTGATCAGAGGTTACAGATCCTTCAACCACGTGGTAGGTCAGCACTCGAGCCAGCAGATCTTGATTCTCGGGCTGAAGCAGGTACTCTAGAGCACCGTCAGACAGTTGAGCAAAGGCTTAGTC
>JBARVK010000224.1:0-2476 GCA_049646225.1 Nodosilinea sp. | reverse complement strand
AATGTCGTTGGCAAAGCGAATGCGATGGCGGCGAGACACCTGCTGTTCTGGGTCGACGCCATCGAAGGTGGGCGGAATCCAGGCCCGGACGACCAGCAGCCCACCCAGCACCATGAGAAACAGGCAGCAGGCCAGCACTTGAACCCAGGGCGTTTCGAGCACACCTCTGACAATGATTTCTCGCAGCACCGACACAATCGACACTTCGACCGCAACCCCGATCGACACCCGGTGCTCTTGCAGGTAGATAATCAGCAGCCGAAACAGCTCGACCAATATCAGCAGAAACAGAATGTCGGAGGTGACGTGGGGAAAATCGAGCGGTGGCAGCAGGGAGAGAAACATCTCCCGCAGCTGCATCACCATAAAGCTGAACAGCCCAATGCACAGCGAAATCACAATGATGTCTTGAACAGTTTCAAGCATACGAACCACGGTGCTGCCATTGAACCAGGTCGCCCAGCGGGAGGATTCGGGAAGGTTTTGCATAGGAATTGCCAAGGTTAGGTGCGGGTGAGATATGAGGGGGTGAGGCTGAATTAGTAGTGATTGCTGGTGTTGCGGTGGTGGACTGCTGTCAGCCCGTCGGGTTTTGCCACGCGCCCCACGGTGGCGGTGCAGTAGATCACCCAGTGGTCACCAGCCTCTAGCCGATGGGTAACGGTGCATGCCAGGTAGGCCAGAGCTTCGGCCAAAATGGGGGAGCCATTGGCGGCGGCATAGGTGGCAACCCCTTCAAAGCGATCGGCCCCGGGGGGAAAGCGCTTGAGAAAATGCCTCATCAGCGGCTGGTAGTTGCCGTCTTCCAGCACGTTAAGCACAAAGGTGTCGCCGTTGTGCAGGAGAGACTCAATGGCGCGGTCTTTGGCCACTGCGATCGCAACACCTGGAGGCTGAATGCTGGCCTGAATTACCCAGGAGGCCAGCATGGCGCTGCTGACATCGCCCTTTTGGGCGGTCAAGATATAGAGCCCGGTGCTGAGCCGCCCCAGCGCCTGATCTGGCCCGGCAGCGAGGGTGGGGCTGGGCTTCGCGCTGCGTTCGCGATTGACCCACTGGCCCAGGTCGGTACCGGCTTCTTCGCAGAGTTTATCGGTGACTTCGGTGGGGGCCGCTTTGATCAAAATGGGCTCGAAGGCGGCGGTCAGGCCCAGTTCCTGAAAACGGTTGCGCAGGGGAAAGATCGGTTCGTCGTGGCCGCCGCCGGTTTCAAACAGCCCGATGGCCTGCTTGGGGTGAACGGCAGCGAGCATGGTGTTGAGCAGGGGCTCTAGACCGACAACGGTCTGAGGCGGCATGCCCAACATTAGGCCAGCAGCGGTGGTCGCCAGCTCTCGCACCGCCTGAATCTCGGTGTCGAGCAAATCCACCAGTTCTACGGCGGTGCCGGTTTTGAGCAACCCCTGGCCCAGGGCATGGGCAATGCGATCGCTGTACCCGTACTCCCCGGCGTAAAAAATCGCCACAAAGGGCTCTCCCTGGGTTTGGGCCTCGCTCCAGGTGCGGTAGCGCCCCATCCAATCGCTAATGTGGTGGCTCAGCAGAGGGCCGTGGCCAGTGGCAATTTGGCCAATCGGGAATGGCTCCAGGCGCTTGAGGGCCGCCAACACCGAACGGGCGTTAGGCCCCATCAGGCAGTCGTAGTACAGCTGAAAGTCGGCTTCGAGCAGGGCGGGGGTTTCGTCGTAGAGGGTGTCGTCGCAGTAGTGCAGGCCAAACACGTCGCAGGTATAGAGTACCTGGGTGCCGGTGTCGTAGGTGAGCATGGTGTCGGGCCAGTGCAGGTTGGGGGCCGAGATAAACGCCAGCTCGTGACCCTTGCCCAGGTTGAGGCGATCGCCGCTTTTGACCGTCTGTGCCGCAAAGGGGCGGTGGATTTGGCTCTGCAAAAACTGAATCGCCACCTTCGAGGCCACCACCGTAATCTGAGGGGCTAGGGCCAGCAGGTCGGCAATCAGGCCGCTGTGGTCGGGCTCGGTGTGGTTAACAATCAGGTAATCAATGGTTGTCGGGTCAGCGATCGCCTGCAAGGCATCCAGGTACAGATCCCTGAATTTGCTGTGGGAGGTGTCGATCAGCGCCGTCTTCTCGCCTTGAATGACAAACGAGTTGTAGGTGGTGCCGTTTTGCAGCTCAAACTCAATGTCAAAGCGATCGCGATCCCAGTCTAGGCAGCGCAGAACGGTTGAGTCGGGGGCGATGGTTGTGGTTTGTACCGTCAGACGCCCCGCAGGAGCACTTATCGGGGGAAAATCAACCAGAGAAACCATGGAGCCTATCTATCCTCATTGACATTTGGCTTGATACACATCAATGATTGCCGACACAACAAGTTTTGTAAAATGTCAATCTCAAAACCAATTCATTAGAAAATTCTATTAAAGAAAGATATTCTCATTTATCTTGCAAATGCATTGAGTGGTGTCAAGGGTTGGGCTCTCCGGACCTTAGCGTAAGCAGACCTACTGGGTGGGGT
>JBARVK010000223.1:0-1896 GCA_049646225.1 Nodosilinea sp. | reverse complement strand
GTTAGAGAGCAGGTCAATATCTTGGGTCATGCGAGGCTCATTTACCCAGGCATTGACGGCCTGCGCTCCAAACAAAACGGCGTCGTCACGCTGCTTCAAAAACTCCAGCACTCCCGCCTGTAGGGTTGCGAGCGGTAGGGTCTCTCCCATGGCAAATTCGTGAAAGGTCAAAATGCCAGCGTTGACCATGAGTAGCCCTCCCTGAACGAAAGAACTCACACCCGAGTCTATCATTTGCTTTGAAAGGCTGCTCTGGCGCAGCCGTCCATGGCGTTTGCTCTACAGTGTAGTTAAGGCATGCTTATCCTGCAGTAGTTTAATCTCGCTATTTTCTCGTCACCAATGTCTATCTCTCCGACGCTGCTTAGCCAGTTGCCCTCTACCCTGAGTCAGGCTGGCTACCAGCGCTTTTGGCACTGGCGGGGCTGGCGGGTGCGCTACTGGTTTCATCCTGGGCCAGAAAAAACGACGCTGCCTCCGCTGCTGCTGATCCACGGGTTTGGGGCCAACTTGAACCAGTGGCGGCACAACCTGCCCGCCCTCTGCCGGGTAGCTCCGGTCTATGCCATCGACTTGTTGGGTTTTGGCGATTCTGAGAAGGCGGCGACCCTCTATGGTGCGGAACTGTGGGCAGAGCAAGTGGCCGATTTCATTCGGGATGTCGTTGCTCAGCCGGTGGCGCTGGTGGGGCATTCCCTGGGGGCGCTGGTGGGGCTGACGGTAACCCACAACCACAGCGACTGGGTCAAGCAGCTGGCGCTGGTTACGCTACCCCTGGAGGGCAACCGCGAAGACCTAGTAGCGGGCTGGATCGCGGCCCTGGCGCTGCGGGTCGAAAGCCTGGTGGCTAACCCGCTGATGATGCGATCGCTGTTTACCCTCATCCGTCGCCCCAGCTTTCTCCGTCGAGCGCTGGCGGGCATCTACACCGTGGCCGATCGCGTCGATGACGACCTGGTGAACCTGTTTGCGCTACCCACCGGCGATCGCGGTGCAGCCCGCACGCTGTGCTATCTAGTGCGATCGCGCACCCAATCGAGCTTTAGCCCCTCGGTCAAAGACCTGGTGGCGACGCTGACGGTACCGACCCTGCTCCTGTGGGGCGATCGCGATCGCGTCGTACCCGTGGCCCAGTCGAAGGGGTTAGCCGACCTCAGCCCGCTGCTGACCCTGGAGGTGCTGCCGGGGGTGGGCCACTGTCTCTACGACGAAACCGACGCTGACTTCAACCAGCGCCTGCTGACCTGGCTTCAAGACGGCGGCAGCGGGCCGCAATAATTCCAGTTAGGTCGCATCACAGTGTGGAGGTACCCGACAGCTCGTTTACCCCTCTACCCTCTACCGTTTCAAATCAAGGCAACGATACTGGTCCCGCCGGACGGCCCTGCTGCCCTGGCCGCAGCGATCGCTTGGTGCGCCATTTGCGAATGGCCTGGGCCTCCCGCTGAATGGGAGTGAGGTAGGTATTGGGGTTGAGCTGCGCGGGCTCATCGCTAGGGGGATAGGGGGGGCGATCGCGAGTATTCATGCACCCTGCAAGGGCTTCCAGGTGGGGCTCTAGCTCGAGGGCACGCTCTAGCTCATCTACCGTGTGATAGCGATCGCGAGAGTCGGGCATGAGCATTTTGTCGAGCACCGTAGTCAGGTGAGGGCTGACGTTGACCGTGTGGTGCCAGCGAATCACCCCGGTACTGGGGTCTTGGTCAAACTCGATTGGGGTGCGGGCCGTCAGCAGGTAGAGGGTGGTAATACCCAGGGCATAGATGTCGCTGGAGTAGCAGGGCCGCAGAGCGAGCTGTTCAGGCGGTGCAAAGCCCGGAGTACCCACAAACTGAGTTGCCGGAGCCTGCATTGAGGCCTGGTCTTCAATATCAGAGAGAAATTCGCGCACCGCCC
>JBARVK010000222.1:0-5110 GCA_049646225.1 Nodosilinea sp. | reverse complement strand
CACCACCACCGCGCACCCAGCCAGCAGGGCCGGAAGCATATCAATAGTCGAGAGCAGCAGGGGAAAATTCCAGGGGCTGATCACCCCGACCAGCGGATAGGGCGCCAGCTGAGGCCGCAGCTCAATGAAGGGGATAGCAGCGGTTTTGGGAGGGGCGGCGGTCACCAGCTCAGGGGCGAGGCGGCACCAGCGTTCAATTCCCGACAGCAAAGACTCGACTTCCAATACCGACTCCGCCAGGCGGCCCGTATCGGCAGTCACCGCCTCAACTAGGGCGTCCTTGCGGTCCTGCAGGGCGGCTTTCCAGGCCTGCAGCGCTTCAATGCGATGAGAAACTCCCTGGGTTTGCCAGGCGGGCTGGTGCTGACGCAGGCGATCGCACTCGACGGCCAATTGCTCAGCGCCGGGAGGGGTGATCTCGTAATCCATCGCCCCGGTGCGGGGGTTGCGTACTGCGATCGCGTCAGGATAATCAACCATCTCCAATCACCCCCAGGTCCCGCAACCGTTCGATGGCCTGCTGCTGGGTGGCCAGAAATTGGCTCCGCTCCACCGGCCCTGCCGCCATCGTATTGGCCGGATAGATGGAGGATTTGGCGTACAGCTCAGCGTAGGCCTCTAGCCGCTGGCGGGACAGCAGATTCTTAATACCGGTGCGCTGCCGGTAGCGGCGCAGGGCGGCCAGGTCAATTTCGCCAAAGGCGGCCATGCTCTCACCGGAGCCCGTTTCTGCCAGCACCAGGCCCCGATAGTCCACAATTTTGGAGCCGCCATCTACGGAAGATTCCAGGATCGGCGTGTTGGCAATCCCAGCCGTATTGGCAGAAACCACGTAGACCATATTCTCCACCGCGCGGGAGACTTTCGCCGCCTCTTTGGGGGCGCGCGCGTCGCCATAGACTTCCGAGGTCGGGTGTAGCAGCACCTCAGCACCGCGCAGCATCAGGCAGCGGGCCACCTCGGGAAAAAGGATTTCATCGGAGGCCACCGCTGCCAGGTTGCCAATGGCCGTTTTTGCCACGGGGAAGACCCCTTCAATGCCGTAGCGATCGAGATACGGCTCCCAGACATCGTGGGGGGTGGGCGCAAACACCGAGTTGAGCCGACGATACCGCAGCACCATGTTTCCTGACGGGTCGAACACGAAGCAGGATTGAAAATACAGTCCGGGGAAATGGGGGTCTAGCTCGTAGCCGTTCCCGGCCAGAAAAATGCTCTGCTTTTGAGCGATCGCCCCCAGCGAGTCATAGATCGGGTCGTCCATCTCTAAACAGGCTTTGGTCGCCCATGCCGCGATCGACTCCCCCATCGGAAACCCGGTCAGCCAGTACTCCGGCAAGACCACCAGACGACAGTCGGCCCCGATAAAGGCCCGCGCCGCGGCAATTTGAGGCCCCAGCTTGGCGATCGCCGTCTGCATCATGGCCCGCGCCTCTGAGGCATCGCTGGCCCGATTCACCGCCTGGCACTTCAGCTGTAGCGCCAGGGCAGTGTAGGCATCGTAGGCGGTAGAGGGGGATGTCATACCGAAGAAAATCCTGCTTTAGGACAGCGCCACGGGCCGTTTCAGGTAGCGACCCTGGGGTGAGCCCAGAACTTGACCGTTGGCGTAGATCGGCTGCCCGCGCAAAAACGTCTGCTTCACCCGCCCGGTTAGCGCTGTGCCCTCAAAGGGGGTAAACCCCTGCTCAGATAGTGAATCTTCGGCGCGCACCACAAAGGTTTCGTCCGGGTCTAGCAGCACCAGATCGGCGTCATAGCCCACGGCAATATCCCCCTTACAGTACAGCCCAAACCGCTGGGCCGGGTTCCAGCTCAGCAGCTCCGCCATCCGGTTGTACGACAGCCCCCGCTTGCTGCCCTCGCTGAACACCGCAGAGAGCAGGTATTCTGTGCCGCCAAAGCCCGCCTTGGCCAGCCAAATATTGTCGGGGTCTTGAAGACTCGCTTTCTTTTCAGCGGAGCAGCAGGCGTGGTCGCTGACGATCCAGTCGATTTGACCGTTCAACACTGCATTCCAGAGAAACTCCACATCCTGCCGCGATCGAATGGGGGGATTCACCTTGGCCCACTTGCCGGTGGGGGCATCGACATCGAGCAGCAGATGGCCCACGGTCACTTCCCGCCTGAAGTTGATGTGGGGAAAGGTTGTCTGCATCATCAAGGCGGCTTCCACGGCCTTCCGAGAGCTGAGGTGCAGCAGGTTGATGTTGACGCAGTCGGTTTCGTGGGCCAGGTAGGAGGCAATGCAGATGGCTAAGCCCTCGGAGTGGGGCGGACGCGCGGCGCTGTAGGCCTTCAGCCCGGAGAGACTGGTGTCTTGCTGCACAATTTTGGTGTAGGCGTTTAGGATCTCGGCGATTTCACAGTGGAGGCTCAAACTCACCGTCTCCTGTGCCGCTGGGTTACTCTGCCGCAGGCGCGTCAACCCGCGCATGATGAATTCGAAGTGGGCAAAGTCGTAGCGGTCTTCCTTGTTGATCATCAAGAACAGATTTTGCTGATCGGAAAGACCGTGGAGCCCGTAGCCCCCGTAAAACATAAAAATCTTAAATGAGGCCACCCCCTGTTCAAATAGCCACGGCATTTCGTCGATATGCTCAGGGCTGATGGGCGCGATATGGTAGCCGTAGTCGACGAAGAAATTGCCCTCTGAGCGGGCCAGCACCTCGGGGAAAAAATTCTTGTAGCTGCCGCCCTTGTTCAGGTAGTACTGCCCGGTGCGCATGTAGTTGAGGCTGGTGGTCACCCCACCCATGGCGGCGGCCTTGGTTTCAGCGATCGCGTCTTGCTCCAGCGGCTGATAGATGCCGATGTGCATGTGAGCATCCACGCAGCCCGGGAAGCCCAGCCAGTGCTGAGCATCGATTACCTCTGCAGCCTGGCTTGGGTCAATCGCGGGCAACACTTGGGCAAACTTGCCGTCTTTGATGCCTAAATCCAATCGCTCGACCGAGGACTGGTGAGGACGCACGACCCGCACATTTTTGATAATCGTATCCAGCGCTTGTGTTTCAGACACAGTCTCTCTATTCTGAATCCAGCGATTTGTTATGATCAATTTAAGGCGTTTGACCCAGATTTTGATCTTTGCTGGCAAACACAGATACTAATCTTCTATTTTCTTCGCAATGGAATACATAGGGAGAAATAACTATGGAAAATGACAATGAGTACAACAAAGATCCCCAGCAGTTTCCATTTTTGAATAGCCTGCAATTGAATTGGCAAGATATAAAAGCAGAGTTTGTTTGCTTCACGGAACAGGGCTCACCGGCGGAGCAGGCGATCGCAAATCAGCTAATGGGGCCGCAAAGTCAAACGATTAAAACGAAAGGCGCTAAGAAATATAGCGCCTTTGGTATTTTGTTCCAGGGCCAGTGGATTGAAGACTACATTCAAGCCTATCAAATTCAGTATCCGGATTACACCACCGCCGCAGCAGCGGCCAGGGTATTGACCATCAGGGAGAACTATTTTCCAAAGCTTACGCAGGTTATCGCCGCCGTAAACCGGGCTCACAACGACATTCTCAGGAATGTCTATTTCGGCACGTTTCACCCCGGTTTAGATATCAAGCTCCACACCAACGACAACCCCCATATGTATCGAGGCTACCTGGGGTTGATCGTGCCCGAGGGAGATGTGGCGATGAAAATTTGCCACGATACCCTCCATTGGCAGCAAGGCCAGTTTATGGTGTTGGACCATAGCTACCCCCACTGCCCCCATAACTACACAAACCGCGATCGCACCGTTCTGGTCGTTGATTTCTTCAAGCCCGATAAACCTAGAGAAGAGGTAGTCCAGTTTGAACAGGCCCAGGTAGCCCAGCGCATGCAGGAAAACCCCTACAGTCTGGGGGTATTTGGCCAGAGCGATAAAGCTAGCGAAGCCGACTTTATTAAGTACGGGTTGGCCCATCAGCTGGAGTGGGATAAATCATTGAGTGCTTAAGCAATCGGCCATCATGACTCAATTAACGTCCAAAAATAACCGTCCGGGGCGATGAATGAAAAGCTGCGATCGCCAAACTCATCAACCACAATATCGGTAATTTGCTGAGCACCGCTGGCCAGGATGCGATCGCGATACTGCTCCAGCCCCTGCACCCGATAGGTATACAGCGACATCCCCAACGCCCCCGGCCTGGACTGCTCCCGGCAGTCGGGAAGCGCCAGCGACTCGGGGAACCGCACGATATACAAGCGGCCCGACCGCGCCGCCTGCCAATCGGTTTTAGACGATCGCGGATCGTCAAAGGCCGTTACCCAAAACCGTTCCCCCGGCTGCAGGTCAAAAATTTGCTTGCCCCCCAGCGCCGTTTCGTAGGTATTCTCCTGGGCATCCTTAACCCGCAGCAGGCCCAACACCTCGTCGTAAAAGCGTAGGATGTCCTGGCTGTCGTCCTGCACAATTAGGCCCATGTGGGTGACCTGACTAGCCTGAAACATCGAGTCAGGGTCGGGCTGACCGTAGTCGGGCACCGTGTAGCCAAAGCGCTCAAACATCACCTGGCGAGCCATCGGCTGCAAAAGCAGCATTTCCCGCACCCCTACTAGCGGATCGAGAAACGGTCGCCCCTCAGCGGCAGGGTAAATCACCGTCCACTGGGGTGGCCCAAAGTGAATCGGCAAACCAGCGGACTCTGCCGCCATAGCGTGGTTCCACAGGTTCGTTACATTCAAGGTCATGCTGGTGGCCCAGCGATTGCCCTGCACCTTCATGGGCACGATGCC
This sequence comes from Nodosilinea sp., assembly GCA_049646225.1. Lineage (GTDB taxonomy): Bacteria > Cyanobacteriota > Cyanobacteriia > Phormidesmidales > Phormidesmidaceae > Nodosilinea. The sequence continues at coordinate 371 of JBARVK010000222.1, read as the reverse complement.
CAGGCCTTCATTTAGCGGCTGTGTCCACACCATCAGCCGAATCAGGCCGTGGTCGGCGGCCTGGTGCTCCAGGCGCAGCGATCGCAGGGCAGAGTCTACCCCATAGAGCCGCCGGGCATCTTGAGCCGATAACTCTCCCCTGGCCCCCACGCGGTAGCCGAACCGCTGCCAGTAGTCGATCTGGGGCTGGGCATCACGGACGCCGATGCAAACCTCATAAATGCCTTGAATTGCAGGAGAAGGGGTTTGAGCCATGGGTTAAAACTGAACCACTACTTTGCCGCAGTTCTGCCCACTGAGCAGGTAATCAACGGCGTCGGGAATGGCCTCAATCCCCTGAAAATAGTTTGGATCCACTACCACCTGGAGCT
>JBARVK010000221.1:0-4815 GCA_049646225.1 Nodosilinea sp. | reverse complement strand
GGCGGCAACAACGGCGCGGCGATCGAACCCGAGTATTTTGAATCAATTAACGCTTTGGCGAAGCCGCACAACCTCAATATTCACCTCGATGGAGCGCGGCTGTTCAACGCCGTCACGGCCCTGGGCGTCGATCCAACCGCGATCACTGCCCATGTCGATTCGGTCAGCGTGTGTCTCAGCAAGGGGCTGTGCGCCCCGGTTGGCTCGGTACTGGTGGGCAGTAGAGCGTTTATCCACCAGGCTCGCCGTCACCGCAAGCTGCTCGGCGGCGGTATGCGCCAGGCGGGGGGGCTTGCAGCAGCCGGTATCATTGCCCTCAAAACCATGAGTCAGCGCTTGCAGGCCGACCACGACAACGCCCAGGCATTAGCCCAGGGGTTAGCCACCATTCCCGGCATTGCGATCGATCCGGCAGTGGTCGAAACCAACCTGGTGTTTTTCGATCTGACGGAGGCTGTAGCGATCGCCCCTGAATACCTGATCAAAACCCTCCGCGCTGACTACGGTTTGTATATGGGCGGCTACGGCGATCGCACCCTGCGCGCCGTCACCCACTACTGGATTGAGCTGCCCCAGGTGGAGCGGTTGGTTGGGGCGATTCGGACTATTCTCGCGGGGGCGGGGTGAGGAGATGAGGAGATGAGGAGATGGGGGGGATGAGGAGATGAGGAGATGGGAAATGAGGTGTTTCCTACTCTTCCCACCTTCCCACCTTCCCTACCTCCCCCACCTCCCCCATTGCGCTACATCCCAGACCTGGCTACACTTAGCCCAGCAAACTGATCCCGTTTTTCCCGCTGCTATGGAATGGCACGTGACCGATGCCCACAGCCTGAGAGTTATTGACTCTGAGATTGGCGATTACAGCTTCTCGCCCTCGGAGTACGAAATTGTGCGGCGGGTAATTTACGCTACCGCCGATTTTGACTTCAAAGACCACATTTACTTTTCTGATCAGGCCCTACAGTCGGGGGCGGCAGCCCTAGCGGCCCGCACGACCATTATTGTGGATGTGCCAATGGTCCAGGTGGGCATTACCCCCAGCATTCAAAACACCTTTGCCAACCCGGTGTACTGCAGCATGGATGCCCTAACCCGACCTCAAAAGGGCAAGAGTCAAGCAGCCTGGGGCGTAGAGACCCTGGCCCAGCGCTACCCGGAAGGTATTTATGTTATTGGGGCATCGGAGGCTGCCATGGCTACTCTGATAGACCTGATTGACGCGGAAAAGGTGCGCCCCGCCCTGGTGGTGGCTACCCCGGCTGGGTTTATCGACACGGCGGTACTCAAAGATCGCCTGCAAGACATGATGGTGCCCCACGTGCGCATCAACGGTCGCAAAGGCAGTGCGGTGGTGGCGGCGGCTATTGTTAACGGGCTCGTAGACCTGGCCTGGCAGGCCTACGGCAAAGAGAATTCCTAGGCTTAGCAATCGCGATTCTCAATGCGGCCATCGGGCATTGTCGTGTTGCAAAACCGCACCATGCTGCGGTTGACGCCGCGCAGGTTGGCACCTTTCAAGTTGGCACCCTCTAAATTGGCGGTGCCCAAGGTGACGCTGAGCATGACCGCGCCGCTGAGGTCAGCGTTCGACAAGTTGGCCTCAGCCAGGTTGGCCTGGGTCATCTCGGCGTTGGTCAAGTCGGCCCCAGAGAGGTTGGCCTCAGGTAGGTTAGCCCCGTTCAATTGAGCGCCAATTAGGCTAGCCCCACTCAGGTTGGCCCCTTCCATCTCGGTGAGCATGAGGTTGGCGTTGCCCAAGTCAGCGCCCGCCAGGTTGGCCCCAGTGAGCACGGCAATTTTGAGATTGGCCCCGTTCAGGTCGGTGTTGCTGAGGTCGGCGTCGTTGAGAATGCACACCTGGCACTTTTTGGTGTCGAGCAGCTTTTGCACATCGTCAGGAATGGCGGCTTCGGCAGTGGTAAAGTCAAACCCCCAGAGCATCAGGGCGAGTGCCAGCATGGCCAGTAGGCGTTTCATAGTCTGCAAAAATCCTGTAGGCGGGTCTTGGCTATTCTCCCACTCAATGGGGAAGCCGAGCAGCCAAACCCGGGGGCGATCGCCCCAATGTGCGCCCTAGTTTCAACGGCCATCCTCAAGCGGTTTGCCCCAGCCAAAAGACCTCGGGCTTTGGGTTGTGGCGGCAGGGGGGCCAGTGGCGCAGGGATTCGGCCTTCAGGTTGGGGGTGGGCAGGGGCAGGTCGTGGCCCAGGCACAGGTGAGCGATCGCGCGGTCAAATTCGGCTCCGTGGCCGCTAGCCCCTGTCACCGCGTGGGCCAGCTCGTGGGCCACCAGTCCCGGCCAGTCGGCGGGTACAATGCGGCCCGGGTCTACCATCAGCGTGATGGGTCGGCGATCGCAGCAAAACCCATCTACCCCCGCGCGGGGAGCGATGGGGGCGGCAAAGATCTGAACTGCGGGCCGCTGACCGACCTCGAAACAGGCTAAAAGGTCGACCAAAATGGCGTTGAGCTGCTGGTTGACCTCATGAATATGGCGGCCAATCCAGGTCAGGGCGGCCCCTGGCGGGTCGGCGATATGGTCGAGGCTAATCCAGCTGGGCTGTACGGCCAAATCTCGCAGCAGGCTGAGGTACTGCGTTGCCCGCCGCCCGGGGTCATCTGTCGGGGCCGGAGCCTGCTGCCAGAAGGCAGCCGGGAGCAGAGCCGGGGGCTCAAGCGGGGACGAAGGGCGATCGCGAGTCATGGGTCTAGGGCCGCCGGGGCAATAAGCAAAATTTTCCCACAGGATCTACCCCTAGGGTGGCTATGCCCGCTGCTACCCTCACTTTGGCCCCACGCGGCCCTGACCTGCGCAACAATAAAACGAACCGCAGACCGCGCAGAGGTAAGAGCAATGACCATTGGGGTTTGGATACTGGGCAATCAGCTCTGGCAAAAGCAGGCTGCTCTGGCGAGCTGCGAGCCGAAAAATGCCCCTGTGCTCTTCGTAGAATCCCAAACCTTTGCCCAGGAGCGCTGGTACCACAAGCAGAAGCTGGTGCTGGTGTGGTCGGCCATGCGCCACTTTGCCGATGCATTGCAGGAGGCCGGATGGCCAGTGACCTACAGCATTGCCGACGACACCGAAACCGCCCTGCGCGACTGGATCAAAGCCAAGGACATCACAGAACTGCGGCTGATGGACCCAGTCGATTACCCCTTTAGCGCCTGGTTGCAGGGGCTAGAGCTGCCCTGCCAGCTGACAATACTCGACAACAACCTTTTTCTTTGGGAAACCGACGATTTTAAGGCCTGGGCCAGCCAGCGCAAGGGCCTGTTGATGGAGAGCTTTTACCGCGAAGGGCGCAAGCGCTTTGACGTGCTGGTAGAGGATGACCAACCCGTCGGCGGCCAGTGGAACTTCGACAAAGACAACCGCAAGCCGCCCAAGGGCAAGCTCGATACTCCTGCCCCCCGGTGGTTTGAGCCGGACGCGGTGACCCAGACTGTAATCGACCGGGTGGAAACGCTCGACCTGTCGACCTTTGGCGATGCCACCCCCTTTCGCTGGGCGGTCACCCGCGAGCAGGCGCTGCAGGTGCTGGATGAGTTCATAGCCCATCGACTAGAGACCTTTGGCCCCTACCAAGATGCCATGGTCACCGGGGAAGAAACCCTGTGGCACGCCCTGCTGTCGCCCTACCTGAACCTGGGCCTGCTGCATCCTCAAGAGGTGATCGAGCGGGTAGAGCAGGCGTTTGCCGACCGCGATCTGCCCCTCAACAGCGTGGAGGGGTTTATTCGTCAGGTGATGGGCTGGCGCGAGTACATGCGCGGGCTCTACAGCCATTTTGAGGCCGACTACGGCGATCGCAACTGGTTTGACCACCAGCAGCCCCTGCCCGAGTTTTTCTGGACTGGTGATGTGGAGATGAACTGCCTGCACCAGGTCATCGACCAGATCAAACGCACGGGCTACGCCCACCACATTCAGCGGCTGATGATTCTCACCAACTTTTCGCTGATTGCTGGTTTCATACCGCAAGAGGTTGAGAACTGGTTTCATGCGGTGTTTATCGACGCCTACGACTGGGTGATGCAGACCAACGTAATTGGCATGGGCCTGTTTGCCGATGGTGGTCTGCTGGCCTCCAAGCCCTATGCCTCGTCAGCCAACTACGTCAACAAAATGAGCGACTACTGCAAGGGCTGCCGCTACAACCACAAAGCCCGCACGGGCGAAGATGCCTGCCCATTTAATTTTTTCTACTGGGACTTTTTGCACCGCCACCGCGACAAGCTCCAGACCCAGGGCCGCATGAACTTTATTTTGAAGAACCTAGACCGGATGAAACCCGAAGAGCTGGAAACCATTCAGCAGCAGGCAACAGAATGGCACGCGATTAACTATGCCCGATCAGAGACGTAACAGCGTTTTGCGTAGAGCGGAGCTAAGATAATGAGCCTCTCCAATTACCTCAAACTATGACTATCAAGGTTTGAACGCACCGTTACCGTTTATCAAGACTAGTGCCGGGCTACCACCATTCGAATCTATTAAGGTAGGTTTTATCAGGAAATTGCTAATGCGTAAACAAATTGTTGAGTATACTACGCCTCTCGATGCGTTGATTGCCCTAGCCAAGCAGCTAAAGGTTTACGAAATTCAGTACCAGATGGATTCCGCTGAATTCTTCACCCAGTACAGCCAGGGCGAAACCTCCGACGCCGAAGATTTTGTTGAGTGGGCGGGTAACTATCAGCACTACTTGGCCCTGCATCAAGAGGTCGCAGACAGGCTGCAAAATGATGTCGCGTAGTGCTCTGCGGACAGGGCGTATCTAGCGTTCGGGGGAGTAGATTGACGGTGGG